>CAZMFS010000042.1:0-10158 GCA_964565585.1 uncultured bacterium | reverse complement strand
AAAAAGATAAAACCCCTCTCGAAGAAAGACTCGATACCATGGGAAAAACTCTTGTAAAATTAACTCTGGTAATTGCAGTAATAGTAACAATTATAGGTATTGCTGTAGGTCAGCCTTTAATCGAAATGCTAAAAACCGGTATAGCTCTTGCAATTGCAGCAGTTCCCGAGGGTTTACCAATTGTTGCTACAATTACACTTGCTATTGGAATGAATAAAATGGTAAAAAATAACGCCCTAGTAAGGAGACTTTCAGCAGTTGAAACCCTGGGATCCACAACAACAATATGCAGCGATAAAACCGGAACAATAACCGAAAATCAGATGACACTATCACAAATATACCTGCCACAAAAAACAATAAATATTACGGGTACAGGCTATAAGCCGGAAGGTAAATTTTATGATGCTAATCATAATGAGCTTGACCCAAAATCAAATAAAAGAATTTCCCTTTTTCTTAAATCATCAGTATTATGTAGTAATGCTGTAATATCTTATGACAAAGATAATCAAAGCTGGAAAACAATAGGAGATCCAACCGAAGGAGCACTTGTATCCGCAGGAATGAAAGGCGGATTTTATAAAAAGGAGATGGAAAATAATGGATACGAAAGAATCGAGGAAATACCTTTTAGCTCCGAACTTAAATATATGGCCGTCTCATATAAAACTCCTGAAAACAAAAACTATATATACATAAAGGGAGCTCCTTCCGTAATACTTCAAATGTGTGATAAAGAGTTAAAAAGTAAAGAAGTTTCTCCCCTAACTGAAGATAGGATAAATAAACTAAATAATATAAACCACAGAATGGCACAAAATGGTCTTAGAGTCCTGGCTGTCGCCTATACAAAAGGCAGTGATGCAAAATCAGAAGAAGAAATTGAAAACTGCATGAACTCAGAATTAATATTTATCGGATTTGCGGGCATACTCGACCCTCCTAGAAAAGAGGCCAAAAATGCTATCAAAGAGGCTCAATCAGCAGGAATAACAACTAAAATGATTACCGGAGATCAAAAAGATACTGCCCTTTCAATTGCCAATAAAATCGAAATAGATCAAAATAAAATAAAAAGCATCTCCGGAGCTGAAATCAACAAAATGGATCAAAAAGAGTTTAGCAAATCGATAAATAAATACTCTATATTTACAAGAGTTTCCCCCGAAAATAAATTGGAAATTATAAGGGCATTGAATGACCAAAATGAAATAACAGCTATGACCGGAGATGGCGTCAATGATGCTCCGGCTCTTAAAAAAGCTGATATCGGTATAGCAATGGGAAAAAGAGGAACTTCGGTTGCCAAAAATGCCTCCGATATGGTGTTATTAGATGATAGCTTCAGCACAATAGTTAAAGCAATAAAAGAGGGAAGAATAATATTTGATAATATACAGAAATTTATCTACTATCTTTTTTCAAGTAATTTAAGCGAAATATTTTTTATCTTTCTCGGTATTCTCCTACAGATACCTATTCCTCTTTTAGTTTTACAAATATTATGGTTGAATTTGGTTATTGATGTATTTCCAGCACTTTCACTTGGCTGGGAAGTTTCCGAACCTAATGTCATGAAAAGACCTCCAAGAGATCCTGAAAAATCTATTCTTCATAAAAAGTTCAAAAAGAAGATATTAACCCATAGTGCGATCATAGCCCTTGGACCTTTAATAACTTATGTAATAGTACTTAAAAGTGGATTTTCTGTGGAATTAAGCAGAACTGTCAGTTTCGCGATACTCTCGTTTACACAGCTATTTCATGTTTTTAATGCTAGAAGAAAAAGAGGTACGGGATTTGATAAATCTGTTCTTAAAAACAAATACCTCTGGATTGCAATAGTTTTAAGTATATTCTTTCAGCTTATTGCAATATATCATCCATTTCTTCAAAAGATCTTATCAACTGTTGCAATTCCAGCATCCCTATGGCCTGCAATTTCTCTGGGTTTCATTATTCCTATTGTTCTTATACAGATACTAAAATCTATAGAATATAAGAAACAACAATAAAAAAAAATCCTACCCCTCATAAAAGGGGTAGGATTTAAAACACCATTTATATTTAATAACCTTTTAAAGTCTGTTTAAAGCTTTTTCTATAATGTCAAGAGCTTCTTTTACCTCTTCTTCAGTAATATCAAGGAAAGGCCTTAATCTAATTGATTTTTCTCCACATCCAAGAACGATAGCTCCTTCTTCGAACAATAATTGCTTATATTTATCTCTTGTTTCAGAATCTTTTAGATCAAAAGCAATCATTAAACCTTTTCCTCTTATGTTAGATATCTTTCCTTCAAGCTTTTTTAGCCCTTTTTGTATTTTATCTCCCATTTTAGCAGCATTTTCAACAAGATTATCTTCATCAATAATTTCTAAATATCTCTGTGCTCTAACCATGTCTATAAGATTTCCACCCCATGTTGAATTAATTCTACTGGATTCTTTAAATACGTGGTTTTCAACTTCATCAACTTTTTCTCCTACAAAAATACCACAAACCTGGGACTTTTTACCAAATGCTAACGCATCCGGTGTTACTCCGTAATGTTGATGAGCCCACCATTTACCGGTTAAACCCATTCCGGACTGTACTTCATCAACTACAAAGAATATTTCATTTTCATCACAGATTCTTTCAATTGCCTGCATAAATTCTTTTCTAAAATGATTGTCTCCGCCTTCTCCCTGAATTGGTTCAATTATAAGTGCAGCAATATCATTTTTCTGCTCAGCTACAATTTCTCTAATCTGTGAAAGAGCTTTTTCTTCTTTTTCTTTGATACTATCGATATTATCAGCAATAGGAAATTCAGCTTTAGGATTTTCCACTCTTGGCCAGTCAAATTTAGGGAAATACTGAGTTTTTCTAGGATCAAAAGTATTTGTTAATGAAAGAGTATATCCCGTTCTTCCATGGAAAGCCTGTTTAAAATGAATTACTTTAAAATTCTCAGTGTTTTTGTAACCTTTTTCTTTGTTTTTTCTAGCTTTCCAGTCAAAAGCTACCTTTAAAGCATTTTCAACTGCTAATGCTCCACCTGAAATAAAAAATTGATATTTCATGTATTCTGGCATTGTTATTTCGGACATGGTATCAGCAAATTCAGCTAATTCTTCTGTATAAATATCACTGTTTGATGGCTTAACAAATGCGTTTTCACCAAGCTTATTTTTGAATTCTTCATTAAAAATTTTCGGATGCCCATGACTGATAGGTAGTGATGCAAAGAATGAAAATAGATCAAGATATTTTTTATCCCTTTTAGAATCATAAAAATAACTACCTTCGCTTTTCATAGGATCATAAACAACATCAAGCCCATCTGCTATCATGTGTTTACCAATAACTTCATGTACTTTTTTTGGAATTACTTTTTCCATATATTAAACCTCCTTATTTTTTCTCAACTCAAGAATAATTTAAATTAAGTTTATGTCAAGTTAGTTTTTTTAAGTCTTATATTTTTATTAATTAATAATATTTAAATACTCTACTATTAAAGTTACTACCTTTTTCATATCTTTATAATCTATTTTTTCATTTTTAGAGTGTACTTCCTGCATTCCTATACCTATAACCGCACTTTTAATTCCTTTTTCATTAAATATATTGCCGTCGTTCCCTCCGTTGTTTTTTATCAATTCCTGTTTTCTACCTAGATTCTCTCCGGCTTTTTGAAGATTTTTAATTAAATCACTATCTTTTTTGAGTCTAAAAGGTCTATAGCAATCCTCAATTTCATAGTCCAGTTCCGGAAATATTTTCTTTTCATCAATTTCTATTTCATAATTTTTAATATTTTCCCATGCAGTCTCTATAACTTTATTTATATAGTAATCGATCTTGTTTTTATCATGAGACCTAATCTCTCCAGAAATTTTTACATAATCAGGAACAATATTTGTTTCACTCCCACCTTCAACTATACCTATATTTGAAGTTGTTTCAAAATCCAGCTGCCCGGTTTCAATATCAGATATTATATCAGCTGCTATCTTAATTGAATTTATGCCTTTTTCAGGTTCCATTGCCGCATGGGATGACTTTCCTTTAATCTCTAAATAATACTTTTTCTGGCCAATTGATCCGTATCCGATTTTATCGACTCCATTCATATCAAATACAAGAGCTTTATTATTTATAAACTTATCTACGTCAAAATATTTAGCCCCAAGAAGTCCTATTTCTTCAGAAATCGTTACTAAAACTTCAACATCACCGTGAGGAATATTGTTATCTATAATTCGTCTAACTATTTCAAGAACTATGGCTATCCCGGCCTTATCATCACCTCCAAGTACACTTTCGCCATCACTTTTAATCAATGTACCATCAATTAAGGGCTTTTGACTCTTTGCAGGAACCACAGTATCCATATGAGTACTTAAAATAATACCATCTTTTTCAGAATCGCCTTCAAGCACAGCATAGATATTATTTGCATTTGACCCAACTTTACTTGAAGCATTATCTGTTTTGACTTCTAGACCCATATTTTCTAGTTTTTCAATTAAATAATCATAAATCTCTTTTTCATCCTTTGAAGGAGATGGAATTTTTACCATTTCAAGAAAGTCATTAAACATTTTTTCGTTTTCCATTATATAATCTCCTCTATTCTGTCCATTGCTTTTTTTATATTCTCCATAGAATTAGCAAAAGACATCCTAACAAAATCTTCATAGCCAAAAGCCTGACTACTTACAGTAGCAACATTGGCCTCTTCTAAAAAATAATTAACAACATCATCGGAATCATCAAAATTCTTATTTTCAATTAGATTTGAAACATCACAGAAAATATAAAATGTACCCTTTGGAACTTTACAGGTTATTCCATTCATTTTATTTAACCTTTTAACAATATAATCCCGTCTATTCTGAAACTCTTTATACATCTTTGTTACTTCGTTTTTTTCATCCGATATAGCTATCCGAGAAGCATATTGGGCTATTGAATTTGGACAGGAAGTTACCTGACCCTGCAGTTTACTCATCTGGGAAATAATTTCTGCATTTCCCAATGCAAATCCGATTCTCCAGCCTGTCATGGAATAGGCTTTTGAAACTCCATTTATTAAAATAGTTTTTTCAGGGTAATATTTGGCTACATTGTGATGTTCAATTCCCTTGTATACTATTTTCTCATATATTTCATCGGATATAATCCATAGATCATTTTTTCGTGCAATATCGGTTATTTTCTTTATATTCTTTTCGCTATAAACAGCTCCTGACGGGTTATTAGGGGTATTTAGTAAAATTAACTTGGTTTTACTATTAATATTTGACCTTAATTTATCTACATCCGGTTCAAAATCATTATCCGGATCAGTTTTTATAATAACGGGTTTTGCTTTAGCAGTTTTAATTTGTTCCGGATAGGATACCCAGTATGGAGAAAATATTATTGCCTCATCACCTTCATTTAATAAAGTGAAAATTGAATTCCATAAAGCATGTTTTGCCCCAGCCGAAACCAGAATATTTTCTAAATTATAATCTAAATCATACTCTTCATAGAACTTTCTTTTTATTACTTTCTTTAATCCAGTCGTCCCCGATGATGTGGTATATTTAGTTCTGTCCTCATCTAAAGCTTTTATTGCAGCATCTTTAATATATTGGGGGGTAGGAAAATCTGGCTCCCCAACTCCTAGAGAGATTATATCTTTACCTTCTTCCTTTAATTCTGATACTTTTTGATTCATTGCCAATGTAGGCGAATTTGATAAAGAACTAACTCTATCTGAAATATTCATATTAGTCTCCTAACTATTTAATAACGCAAGACATGCAGTATTTACAATATCATCAACACTGCATCCTCTTGAGAGATCGTTATACGGTTTATTCAATCCCTGAATAACAGGACCAACAGCTTCTGCATCGGCAAACCGCTGAACAAGTTTATACCCTATATTTCCGGCCTCTAAAGATGGGAATATCAAACAGTTTGCACTGCCCGCAATTTCTGATTCCGGAGCTTTTTTTCTAGCCACTGAATCAAGCAAAGCAGCATCTGCTTGAAGCTCACCATCAAATTTAAAATCAACATTTTTATCTTTTAAAAAATCCATTGCTTTTAGTACATTATCCACTCTTTCGTGCTTTGCACTTCCTTTTGTTGAAAAACTCAAGAAAGCAACTTTGGGTTCTTTTCCCAGTAAATTTCTATATGTTTGAGCCGAACTTTCAGCAATTGTTGCAAGCTGTTTTGGCTCAGGATTGGGAACTACAGCACAATCAGCAAATCCAAGTATACCCTCCTGACCGAACTCCTTTTTGTCAGTAATCATAATAAAAACAGAAGATATTGTATCTATTCCCTCCTGTAATCCTACGCCTCTTATAGCTGCTCTCAATACGTCCCCTGTGGGATGATCAGCTCCGGCAACAACTGCATCTACATACCCTGCATCCAAAAGCATAGAACTATAGTAAAGATTGTTTTTAAGCTGTTCTTTAGCCTCTTTTAGTGATATTCCTTTATGTTTTCTTTTTTCATAATACTTTTTAGATAATTTTTCAAAATCGGGACCGTTCTTATAGTTAATTACCTCTATTTGAGTGTTCACAAAATTATACTTTTTTTCTTCTCCGATAAGAACTACTTTACTAACAAGATTTTTATCAATTAACAATCTTGCAGCCTCCTGAACTCTGCTATCTTCAGTTTCAGGCAAACAGACAACTTTATCTCTTTCTTTAATCTTTTCTCTTATTTCTTTTATAAAATCCATTCAGTCCCCTTTATTAATAGTTATTTTAGTAAATGTACACAAAGACCGCTTCTTAATTTTGGCTCAAACCATGTGGATTTTGGAGGCATTACCTTATTCGCATCAGCTACATCCATTAATTGCTCAATCGAAGTGGGATACATTGAAAATGCAACTTTATAATCATCACTATCAACAAGTTTTTCTAATTCCTTCATTCCTCTTATTCCACCTACAAAATTTATCCTTTCATCAGTTCTTGGATTACCTATATTCAAAACAGGTTCAAGAAGATTTTTCTGTAATATTGACACATCCAGGGACTTTATTGGATGTTTTTCGTCGTAACCATGTTTCTTAGCTTCTAATTTATACCAATTACCGTTTAAATACATTCCAAATGTATGAATTTTTTGAGGTTTATAGGGATTATCTTTTTTGCCGTATTCTTCTATATGAAAATTACTTTTTATAAGATCAAGAAATTCATCTTTGTTTAATTCGTTTAAGTCTTTTACAACTCTATTATAATCCATTATATACATCTGATCATGGGGGAAAATAACTGATAGGAAATAGTTGTATTCTTCATCACCTGTATGATTTTCATTTCTTTCCCTCTTCAGATCTCTAGCTCTCTGAGCTGCTTTTGAACGATGATGACCGTCTGCTATATATAAAGTTCCTATTTTATCAAATTCATTTTTAATTTCTTCTATGACCTTATCATCATCAATTACCCAGAAAGTATGTTTTACTTCAATACCATCATCACTTTTAAAATCATAAACTGGATCGTTGTGGTCGATATAATTTTTAATAATTTTATCAATTTTTTCTTTTGACTTATATGTCAAAAAAACTGGGCCTGTATTGGCATCAAGTGTATCAACGTGTTTGGTCCTATCCTCTTCCTTTTTCTTTCTCGTATGCTCGTGTTTTTTTATACTATTATTATCATAATCATCTACAGAAGCAGCAGCCATTAATCCTATTTGCACATGATCTTCCATTTTCTGCTGATAAATATAAAAACAGTCTTGGCTATCCTGTATCATCCAATCATTTTTCATTAATTTTTCTAAATTTTTTCTAGCCTTTTGATATACTTTTTCATCATAAACATTAATATCTTTTGGCAGGTCAACTTCTGGTTTAACAACATGTAAAAAGGAATACGGATTATCCTCTACTTTTTCTCTTGCTTCTTCTGAATCCAAAACATCATAAGGTGGAGATGCTATTTTATCCACCAGATCTTTTCTTGGTCTTAAGCCTTTAAAAGGTTTAATTTCAGCCATCAAACCACTCCTTTCTTAATTTTATTTATTACTCGAACCATAACAATTTATTTCGTCACTTGAATAATAATTCAAGGAAAAATAATGTCAATAATTAATAGTTAATAAAAATTGTATATTTTTGCAGTAGTTATGTATAAAATGAGTTCTATTAAATAAATAAGAATAATCGAATTAAGGTAGATAAGAATAAACAACCATTAGGTTTTAGGAAGTTTGATAATAAACTTTGTTCCCTTGTTTTTCTCCGATTCTACATTCATTTGTCCATCATGAACCTCGGTTATAATAAAATATGAAATCGACAACCCGAGTCCTGAACCGGCTCCAACTGCCTTTGTAGAAAAGAAAGGTTCAAATATTCTCCCCTGAGTATCATTATCAATGCCTATTCCGTTATCTTCTAACTCTATTTTTACAAAATCTTTATCCTCGGAAGTTCTCAATATAATTCTTGATTCTGTATCTTTTTTTTGGGCTGTCGCGTAGGCGCTATTTTTTATTAAATTCATAAATACCTGCTGCAGTTTACTTTTATCACACTTTATTTTTGAAATTCCACTATATTCTTTGACAAATTCGATATTTTTTATATCGTAATTTTTTTTAAAATCAAAATCATTTTTTGATACTTTTACTGTTTTGTCCAGAACTTCTTCAATATTAATGTTTTTCTTTCCTGTATCTTTTTCATAACCGAATTCCAGAATATTTTTTACTATATTTGCTGCTCTTTTTGAAGAGTTTTTTATATTTCTTATCAATCTAAAGACTTTTTGGTTTTTAAGATATTCATTTATTTTCTCAAAAGAGACCCCTATTTTTTCTGCTTTCTCTATATTTTTCTTTTCCTCTTTATCTAACCTTTTACTTAATACCTCAATATTTCCCAAAATCGCTGCAAGTGGATTGTTAATCTCGTGTGCCAAACCGGAAGCAAGTCCCCCAACTGCCATCATTTTCTCTGATTGAATAACTCTTTCCTGCAGCATTCTTTTTTCGGTTACATCATCAATGCGAACTACTGCACCGCTGATTCCGTTCTTTTTTAATGGATAAATAATAATATCTTCAAAAATCTTGTTTTCATTAATTTTTCTACTAATATTTGTATTCTCCATTATCTTATTATTTTTTATCACATTTATTACATCATCACTTATATTTTTATAGTATGTAATTGCTTTTGTTATAGGTTTTCCCTTCATGTTTTCATCTAAATTCAACCGTTTTTCAGCTCTTTTGTTCCAGTACGAGATATTGCAGTTTTCATCAACGGTTATTAAGGCAGAAGGCATTGAATTAGTTATATTTTCTAAAAGCAACCGTACATTTTCTATTTTTTTCTCGGTTATCTTTTTTTCTGTTATGTCCATATGTGTACCTACCATACGTATAGGATCATTATTTTTATCCCTGCTAACCACTTTTCCCTTATCCAAAATCCAGATCCAGTTACCGGATTTTGATTTTAATCTGTGTTCTGTTTTATACAATCTTGTATCACCATTTAAATGCTTATTTAACTCCCTCATTACCCAATCTCTATCTGCTGGATGTATCCTATCTGCCCATGTCTTATAATCATTATCAATTTCCTCAATAGAATACCCAAGCATTCCAGCCCACTGTCTGTTGAATATTATTTCATTTGTTTTTATATTCCAATCCCACATTCCCAGTTCTCCACCTTCAAGTGCAAGTTCAAGGCGCTGTTCTTTTTTCTCGAGCTGTTTCTCATATTCCTTCATTTTAGTGATATCTATAACAGATATGAGACCTGCACTTTTACCCTGAAATTTTATGCTGGTTCCATGAAGATAAACCCATTTGGTTTCACCATTTTTGGTATTAATTTTGAATTCATAATTATCAACAGGATTTATTCCCTTCTGTCTTTTTTTTCCCCTCTTTTTTACCTTATCCCTATATTCATCATTTACTATCTCCCAAAATTTCATGTTAAGTAATTCTTCCTTGCTATAACCTGTGATATCTATAGCATTTTTATTTACAAATATCCATTTATCATCCTGATATATCATAATAGCTATTGGAGCAACTTCAGCTAAATTAAAAAATTTATTTTCACTCTCTTTTAATTTTTCTGTTTTATCCTTTATAATC
>CAZMFS010000041.1:6527-10168 GCA_964565585.1 uncultured bacterium | reverse complement strand
TGAGGAAAAATACAACCTAATACCGTGGGAAGAGCTTAACTACTTGGAAAAAAGCAGAAGAATAGCCAATTTTAAAGCTTTACCCAAAGAGCTAATTGATTTAGATTTTCTGGAAATGTTTGAAAACATTGCCTATGAAATGATCGATGAATATTTTAAGAATCTGGATGAATTTGTTAGAAATAATATTGTTGATAGAAGAACAAAGGTGAGAATTTCAATAATTGAAAATTTTTTAAAACTTTGTGATTATTTAAAGAAAGAGTTGATGATTAAAATTCTTCCAACCTATAATTTTTTAATTGATTTTGTTAATCATAACTATGATTTTGTATCACAGCAGTTTAAAAGCAAGCTTGAAGATGTAACATTTGTAATACTTGACAAATTATTAGCAAACAATAATTATGAAGAAGTTGAAAATATTTTTCAAAAAATTAAGTCCAATAAAAACTTTAGGGATAGTTTAAGCAAATCACGGGTATATGATTTTATTGCCAAAATGCTTCAAATAATCAAAAAAAATACAATATCTGAAGAAGAAATAGAAATATTGAAGCGGTCGGTGTTGATGATGGGAGAAATATCTGCTAATCCATTGTTGCAGATGCTTATGGAAGAAGAAGATCGTAATATGAGAAGAGAATTAATTTCTTTAATTGTTGAAATTGGGGAAGATGTAGTTCCCTATCTTAAAAGATTGCTCATTGATGATAGGTGGTTTGTTGTAAGAAACGGTCTAAGTATTTTAGCAGAACTTGAAACTGAAATAAATTACAGCCAGCTTGAACCTCTTATAAATCATAAAGATTTTAGGGTCAGACGGGAGCTTATTAAATATCTTCATAAGGTAGGAACACTGGATGCTGCCGAGCTTTTAAAAGAGCTGATATTTAATGAGAATGAACCGGAACTTCAGCAGCTTGCCATCAATAATTTCTCCAGAATTGCAAATTTAGAAGTCATGAACGAACTGTGGGATTATTTTAAAGATGTTGCTAATGATTCTGACTATTTTTCTCTTGCCAAACTTTTTATCGAGGAGTTTATTAACTATACAAAAAATGAAAATCCCAAATTTTTATCGAAGCTTTATTCTATTCTTGAATTTTCAACATCTTTTTCCTTATTGAGTACCGATCAGGTAACAAAACTTAAGCTTTACTTAATTGAAACATTACAGAACAGGGCGCCTGATGTATATGAGGCCTTTCTCGAAAAGATGAATAAGTCAAAAAATAAAGAGGTCGAAAAGGTGCTAAAAAAGATTTAGTATGAAATTTGATAAAATACATTTTGGTCTAGTCAGAACATTTGATCCTGGAAATATTGGTTCTGCATTTCGGGGTCTTATTAACATGGGGTTTGAAAATCTCTGGGTAATTAATCCCATTAATTACATTAAGAGACCTATTGAAATGATGGCAGCTTCAACTAAGGATAAATTAAATTTAATTAAAAGAACGGATTATTTGAGAGATTTTGCAAAAGACCTTCAGGTAGTTTATGGATTAACTGCAAGAAATAGAAGCATGTATGAACAGATTTCAGTGGATGAATTATTTGCCGAAATCAATCAACATGGATACGATAAAATTGGATTTTTATTCGGCAATGAGACAAACGGATTAACCAATGATGAGCTTAGATATGCAAAAAAAACTGTATTTATTAGAACTTCAGAGGAAAAACCTGTGCTTAATTTGGCACAATCTGTTGTTATAATAGCATATGAAATGAGGAAATATTTGCTTAATAGAAGAAATTCTAAAAAAAATAAGAAGAAGTTTAATTACATATCTTTAAAAAAGAAGGAAGAACTTTTTAAAAATGTTTTTAAAGTATTCTCAACCGTGTTTTTTAAAAAAGAAAAAAATATATCAAAGAAAAAAGATATCCTTTTTAATTCGATAAAAAGATGGGACATGACTAAAACGGAGTTTACATATTTTAATAATATGTTTATAAAAATTTCCAGAATGTTCAAAAACAAGGAGGGTTAATATGTCAGGAGTAGTATTTTATAAAACTAGAAAATTAAAAAAAATTACAAAATTTTATACTGAAAGGTTAGATATGGAAATTTGGGATGATCAGGGAAAATGCAAAATACTATCAGATGGAAACCTGATACTTGGATTTTGTGAATCCGATTTTTCCGAAACCGAGGGGATGATAACATTTTTTTATGATGAGAAAAAAAAGGTGGATAGGTTATATGACAAATTTAAAAATATTGCCACGGTTAAGCCTAGAGAAAATAAGGATTTTAATATATATCAGTTTTTTGCAAAAGATCCGGAAGGAAGGAATCTCGAATTTCAAACATTTTTGTACGATTTAAAACCCTTTAGAAGAGGAGATGAAATATTGAGAATGAGAAGAAGTTATAGAGAATTTATGGATAAAAATATTTCTGAAGAAATTCTTGAAAATATTTTTGAGGATTGCAGGTATGCTCCCACCTCTATGAATAGTCAATCATATTATTACATCATTATTAAAGATAGGAAAAAAATTAAAAAATTAGCCTCAATAAGGGGAAACTCAAGCAGTCCTATAAAAGAAGCACCCCTAGCAGTTGCGATTTGTGCATCTGATAAAAAGACTAAAAGAAAAAAGCAGGATGCAGACATAGCTGCGTATCATTTCATGCTTTCGGCTTTAAATTACGGACTTGGTACATGCTGGATAGCAGATATGAATAGGGATAGGGTGAAAAATATTCTTAATATTCCTAATAAGGACTTTGTTTCAACGGTAACTCCTTTGGGTTATCCAAAAAATCATAAAAAGCTTCCTGATAGAAGGAAAGCTGATGAGATTTACAGTGTTCAAAATTGATGCATGGCTGTTGTATAATGGTGCACTAAGTTGTTGATTCGTTTTTAAAAAAACTACCAATATAAAATAATATTTAATAAGAAGATATAATATAATATATAAGACATAAGCTCATTAATACTGCTAATATATAATAAAATATTAAGTATTTCAAAATATTATTATCTGGCATATATATTGCTATATAATTAAATTGTGATAAAAGGAGGAAGATATGAGAAACAATAAAGGTATAGCGTTATTTTTAGCTATAGGTTTTGTTGCTATTACTGCAGCTGTTATTCTCGGTTTGGGAATTCTTCTAAACAGTTATAGAACAACAAGTACAAGTTACAGGGAAAAAGAATATTCAATACAATATGCCAATTTAGCTCTTGAAGAAATAAAATGGAACTTAGAAAAAGAATACAAAGACTGGATGTATAATGCTACTCATACTATGGGATCAGATAATTATTATGATTATGATCCTAGAGCCGATGCTATAAATGATGGCTTGCGTGATGGAACACAGGTTAATCCGGATACTGATAGGTATGAATACTCTTCGGTACCAACTCAGAATTTTGATGATTCTGATTTTCAGGAATCCTATTGGATAAAAGTTGTGGACCATTATATCAATCAGGCTGGTGAAATAAAAGATATGTATTCTTCCGATGATACATCACAACCTCTTGGCCGAACGGAGGGTTGGATAAGAGTTGCCCAAAAACCGGAAGGTGCAGGGAGCAAATTCACCTATATTTATGATATATTTTGTAATAGTACATCCTGTAGTAGGTGGAATAGGAGAA
>CAZMFS010000041.1:5077-6517 GCA_964565585.1 uncultured bacterium | reverse complement strand
CTATACGGGAAGTGGAAGACCTCCAAGGGTTACTTTTATTCGTTCAAAGGCAAAAAAAGGAGATTCTCTTTCATTAAGTGAATTTAATATTGCAGTTTTTGATGGACATATAAATGTGGGAAGTGGATACAACGTATATGGAAGACTTCATGCAAATGATTATATCAATTTTATAGATAACGCTTCCACGAATCTGGAAAGTATAGCCAGATTTCACCAAACTCTAAGTACTAGTAATGAGGGCTCAGGTTTTTATTTTGGTGGGACAAATATCTCACCTTCTAACTGGGAGAGCTGGGTTGATAGTCACGAAGATGATACAGTTACTACCGATAATGGAACTTCCGTTGATACTTACGGTTTTGAGGGATGGAGCGGTGCCTATGCCGGTTTCATGGGAGATGAAGCACGTCCTGATATAATTGAACCTATTAAACCCAAAACAGAAAGACATTTTGATAAAGTAAAAAATGCAGCACAGAAGTATGGAATATTGGTTGAAGGTGGCAATGTTAACTATATGTTTTTACATCCTGGAGATCCTACAAAAAATGGAGATGGGAAAGTATATATTGAACTTGATAGAGATGCAGTTCTTTATAAAAATGGAGATACAGTTTCGGGTACAGAACACATGATAGCTCTTTCTGATTTAGAATCAAATATTATCTATGTAGAAGGAAAAGATGAGGGTTCTGTGGGAACTGAGGGTTCTTTTAGTACAACCAAGGGATACCCCACCACCTCAGGTATTTATCAGGCAAAAGGTATAAGAGGCCTTGCAGGCGTACTGGATGGTCAGCTTTCAATATTTTCGGGTTATGATATAGTATTAGCAGGAGATTTGATTTATCAGGAGTATCTTGATGATTTAAAGTTTACATTTACAGATTATCGGTCAAATATTGAGGATCCGGCTTTTAATTATGTTCATGCTACTTCATTAATAGATAGCACATACGGAATAGTAAGACAGGCTCCATTGATATCCGGACCTGCTATTCCAGAATATAACAATCCTAATATTCTGGGGGTGAATGCATATCACGATGTAATTATCCCCGGTAACTTATACAATAATTATTATAAGGAAAGCTCCGGCTGGGGAAGCGAAGAGACTAAATATTACAATGAACCATATGCAGGAATGAGCGGTTCTAATCTTCTTACTGATAGGTGTGATCAGCAGGGATCCGGAATTTTAACATCCGGTACAGCAAGCGGAGATGGGAAGGCCGATCTCTTTACTTTTGGAGTTTTCTATGCAGGTCATCGGGTTTATGGGGAAACCCCCTCTTCAAATGAAGATACATATGCAAGGCCATATGATTATGTTAACAATAAAGGTACATGGTTTATATATGGAGGAGTTGGCTGTTATAAGCAGGTTTATGCAACATTAAGTTCAGGCTACGGATATAATTATAGAAGTTATAACTA
>CAZMFS010000041.1:0-5067 GCA_964565585.1 uncultured bacterium | reverse complement strand
ATACAATTTCCATTGAATCACAGCCAATATGGAACTGGAGAGTAGTTAAGAATTATCCTGATGGGATATCTCCTAAATAGATTTGGATAAAGGAGGAGAAAATGTTTAAACGAAAAGGTTTTACCTATATTGAAATGATGATAGCCCTTGGAATTGTAACCATGATATCAATTGCTATTTTCAGCTATCTTATGGTATCTGCAAGGACAGAGCAAAAATTAAAGCAGAGAATCGATGCTTTTAATGTAGCTCAATCAATTTTAACCGAGTTAAAATCATGGGATTATAAAAGTTCCGGACAAAAGGACCTTTTGTATTTAAAAGAATATTTGGAGAATAACGATTATGAATATGGAAAATATATGCAGGAAAAAGGGTCTGGGGTTTATGATATATATGAAGTAAGTCAAACCGGAGGAAATGTTTATGTAATGGATTTAGAAACCGGGAGAGTAAGAACCAAGGTTTTTGTGGATTTTATGCAGGAAGATATTAATGATTCGGATGGAGATGGCATTACTAATGAACTGGTAGAGGCATCAAGTGATCATAACATAGTCAAAATAAAAGTTCAGGTTGCAGAATATAGGAAAAATACTGATGATAAGGATCTTGCATGGGCAAGTGCTATCGGATATAAAGGGATTCAAACTAAGACCCCTGCAATTGATCTGGTAATAGATGATATAAGTGATAATAATATCGATTTATCTGCATCCGGGGCAACAATGCTGGGGATTGATTATCGTAAAAATGCAGATATGAAAAATGGTCTTAATAATCTGGATAACTTCTCTTACTATGATAACGATGGTAAAGATAATGACAATGATAATGTTACCGATTATGATGGCGGAAGTTCTACAAGCACCGAAGGTGATATATTAGAAGCCGATTCTGATCACATTGACAATGATAATGATGGTGTTGTAGATGAGGCATTTGAACAGGATGATAATTCAACTAAATACAGCATTGAAGTATATTCTGGTGAACCATTCGTAATAAAACCTGACAGCAGTATTAATGTTGCTTCCGGGGATGTTGGAGTATGGATAAAGGGTCCCAATGATTCCAGTTTTACAGAGGAAACAAGCAATTTTATCGACTTGTCCACAAATGATAGTTTAGCTAAAACATTGGGTTATGAAGGTGCATCTTCAATACCTCCCAATACAATCTATGCATATTCACAAAGTGATTATGTTGTTGATAGTTCAACTGAGGAGGGTACCTATCAGATAAAAGCCATAGGAAGAACAAGACCTGATAGCGAATCCGGCTTTTATATGAAAAGAAGTTATTCCTATACTGTTGATGTAACTTCACCTACGATGGAGGATTTGAGCCCACCGCCGGGAACTTTTGTGCCGAGTACGAGTGTAACTTTGGCTGTAACGGCTGAGGACAATGTTGCTCTAGATAGAATATATGTATTTGAAAAGAAAAAGCTTGGAACAACAACAGATGGAGAAGAGGATTATACCTGGAAATTAATAAAACATCAGCCTATAGATTTAAAAAGTGCTGAGCAGTTTACATCCATGAATGTGGGTATTTTACTTGAAAATGTTAATGAAGGCCAACATAAGTATAGGGTTGTTGTGAAAGATAGAGCCGGAAATGTAACTTCGGATCAAACCTCTGTTTATGTAACAAATGAACCCGATTTTAAACCTCCTATTGTTAAACCTTTGAGTCCAGTAGAAAGCGGGAATGGTTCTTTAACTAGTTCTTATATGACTATAGAATCCAATCCTGAGGTGGTTGCTAGAATAAAAGACTCGGAAATCAAAGGTGGAGTTGAAACCCAGAGTGGTGTTTATATAGGACAGGGATGGCCTAAAGTAGTTTATAAAGTATTTGAATCTGATACTACGGCACCAGCAATAGAAGATGTCACAATAGATTATGATGATCCCACTTCTGATGGTTTTGTTGTTGCAACTTCAAGAGTTTCCTTTATAAAACATAATGTTAACAATGTAACAATGTCACTTGATATAAACGAATCTCTATCTGAGGGAGATAAGGTTTTAATTGGAGTTTATGCTAGAGATAAAGCTGGCAATGTAATGGATAGTCCAAGGAAATGGTACATAGAATACACCTCTTCTTTAGATGGAACTGGACCCAATATCGGAGAATTGATTGTTATGCAGCTTGGTAATCATCCAAATCTTACCCCTCCATTTATATATACAAGAGATTGGACTAATCCGGAAACAAGCAGCATGACAGTACAGGATAGTAAAACTTTTCATGTTGGATGGACTGCTGCCGATCAGGATGGGATTAGAAGATGGAGACTTCATTATACCGAGGTTGTTGATTTAAATGCTGATGATTCTAATGTTATGCCCCATAGTAACTCCCCTAAAACCAAAGAATTTTCAACAAGTGTCATAAATGATGGGGAAAGTTACGGAACAGAATTAATGGATCTAGATCTTTCTTCACCGGGTGTTTTCTATTTCTGCATTGAGGTAACTGATTATAATCCTTCATCCTCTCCGTATTATGGTAAAACAACCTACTATTATTTGGGGGATCCCGATTCAGATGGTAATCTTGAACCAGTAACACATAATGACCCACCCAATAATACATCTCCAGATCAAAATTCTGGAGGATCAATAAAGAGTAAATGGATCCCTGTTAGAGTAGAAGACTTGAATCTACTTGTATTTAATATGGATAATACCTCCGAAAGTAGTTATGTATCAGAGTATTATACAGATAACGCCGGTCCTTTTTACTGGGATAGTACCGAAAACCATCATTCTGAGGATTCCAGTGATAAAAAGATTAATGTTTCCTCACAGTTAACTGAAAATTTACTAAAGGACTATATTGATTCAAACAATAATAATGTTTTTGATGATTATGATATGGTTTTATTTTTCTCCGGTGGAAGTGATCCTACTCCATTTACTGATGGAGCTATTAAATTTCTACATAAATATTTTGCTTCAAATTATTCAACATTTAGGGATCAGGACAATGCCGATTTTTATCCTTCTGGAGATAAATCACAGTCATCCTATTTCGATGCTGCAAATCCACCAAGATTCGTATTTGTTGGAAAGAGGTTCTTTCATGATTACCAGAGCGGAACAGATATGCAGAAGTATTTTATAGAAAGATGGCTGGGACTTGATAGTGACGATGTTTCAAGCTATTCCGGTATTAGTGATTCTCCATTTTCAGTGTCTAATTTAAATTATTTCTGGCTGACAGATGCTTTAGATAATGTTACATCACTTTTTGACCCTTTAATGGGCTTTAGTTTTGGAGAAGTTAAAAAAGATTCGTCCGGGAATGAATTAAGCCGAACCAGTTTATCAAATTTTATTAAAAAATTACAAATTACATATGATGACAGCGGTTTTTATGATGGTCTAGATAACCAAACTGCTCCGGAGCCAGATCTATGGGAACCTATAACTGATAGATTTAATTACAAAGGGGTTGATTATCCTGCTAATCCAGGTGTGCATCAGGATGAATTCTTCAGCGGTCCCCATGATAGATATGCTTATGCTACTAAATCTTCCCTTGTTTTCGGCTTGGATCCTGATAATATAAATTATACTGCTGCAAGATGGATGTATCCTGGAAATAAGGTTACAGAAGATACAGTGACCAAATGGGATTTCATGATTAATGATTATTATGATGCGGAAAGAACAAAGATGAAATATTATCTTGAGAGAAATGAACATACAAAGCTGTATCATCTCGGCTTTAATGTGGAAGCAGTATCAACAGAACGGGATAGGTATATGATTTTAAAAAGAATTTTGAAATTTATGAGTTATTAATATAAGGGGCAAATATGAGAAAAAATGGTTTTACAATAACTGAGGCTTTAATTGCCATTTTCATTTTTAGTATTGTAAGTGTGGCAATTTATTCCTCCCTTTCACAGTTAATGGAATATTCGGAAACTATTCGGAACAAGGCTGAAATAGGACAGGAAGTTGATATTGCTTTTTCAACTTTGATGCAGGATATTTCTTCAATGAGTATTGTAATGACTCCCCAGAAGAATGTAGTTCCACTTAAAGTAACTGATTCCAACGGAAATACCTCTTTTACCAATCAGACTTTAAAATTTTCTGATTCCATTAATTATAAGGGACAGACCATTTCATTTACTACATCTGAACACCCCAAATGGGAAGATGACAATAATGATGGCGATAGAGATCCAGATGAATTGAAAATAGGGACTCTTGCTTCTTCAAAATATGATGTAGATTTTCAAAGCGAATCGGATATTCCGATGGACGGTATTTCATTTTCTATCGGATTGTCCGATACAGATTATAATGCAGGAGTAAATGGGGATTCCTCAATTAGAAATCATTATTTTCTTTACTATAGAGACGATGATGGAGATGGACAGGTTTTTGTTGATGGCGAACCGGAGGATCCTGAAAGAGATGGTATAGATGATGATGGAGATGGTTTAGATGGGGAAGACCCTGCTGTTGAAGGGGGAGTTGTAGGCTATCGTGTTAGTTATTTTACAGTTGAAATGAATGATAGCTGGTTTGAACTAGGTGGGCATAGGTATAAAAAATATAAACTAATTAGAAGAGAATATAAGCCCCATACAGGAGAAGAAAGATTTAGAGTACTGGCTGATAACATCGTTGTGTTTAGCGTATTGCCATTTAAAGTTGTTAAAGATCAGCGAATTTATTTATCTCCAGATACATTGCATCTAGAATATGATTCCGATGAAGGAGAATATAATTATTCTAGATTAAATAATTTTAATCTAAATTTTGAAATTGTAATTATTGCAGTTACAAATCCAGGTAGTTTGATAAAATTTAAGAGAGTATTTACCCCAGTATTGTTTCATGTATCAGGGGGCTGATGATTTTTTGTTTGAAGAGAAGGATTTATGAAAATCGGAACTTTGGTCTATATATATAAAAACAGCCGTTATCTAATGATGAAACGAAACAAAAAAAAAGAAGATTTTCATGAAGGATTTTGGGTTGCTCCAGGAGGGAAAAAAGAAGCAAATGAATCTATACGGGAAGCAGCAAT
>CAZMFS010000040.1:0-10403 GCA_964565585.1 uncultured bacterium | reverse complement strand
CTAATAATATGGGTGTTATTATGAGAACAGCTAGTGAGGGAAGAAGTGAAAAAGACCTAAAAAACGAGATTAGATACTTAATAAATATATGGAATAACATTTCCAAGAAATTTAAAAAGACTAAAAATCCTCAGCTTGCTTATAGAGATCTGGAATCTTCAGAAAAAATTATAAGGGAAAATCTGGCATCCGGTATTGATAGAATTGTTATCGATGATAAGAAAAAATATAATGATATAAAAAAGATATTCAAAAATTTAAGCAAGGTTCATACTAAGGTTGAACACTATACCAAACATATTCCTATTTTTGATACTTACGGAATAGAAACGGCTATTGATAAAGGTATAAGCAAGGTTGTTAATCTTGATTGTGGAGGAACTCTGGTTTTTGATGAGACAGAAGCTCTTGTTTCCATCGATATTAACACAGGACATTTTGTTGGCAAAAAGAGTCAGGAAGAAACTATTTTTACAACAAATATGGAAGCTGCAGTGGAGATACCAAGACAGCTAAGATTAAGAGATATCGGTGGTATTATTATCATTGATTTTATTGATATGGAAAAAAAGAAACACAGAAAAAAAGTTTTTGAAACATTAAAAAAGAACCTTAAAAGGGACAAAGCAGAATCGACTATCTTCCCAATTTCTGAACTTGGTTTGGTGGAAATGACAAGAAAAAGGGTTAAAAAAAGCCTTAAAAAACAGGTAACACAGTCCTGTCCTTACTGTGAGGGAACCGGATATATCTATTCGAATACTACACAGGTATTTAATATAATTAGAACGTTAAAGAAGGCTTTCTGGATATCAAATGAAAATGAATTTATGGTTGTTTTAAATCAGGATATTTTCTATTCCATGATAAATGATTACAGGGAAGCACTGGATGATTTGGAAAAGAACTTTAACAGAAAGATATATCTTAGTTATTCCGAAAAATTTCATCATAATGATATAAAAATTGTATCACTGCAAACTAAAAAAGAAATTATATCTAATTTGAGCACCTATGAAGAGGATAACGAAGTTATATTCTAGGGTGATTATATGAAAAATATTAAAAAAATTGGTGTAGGTTTCCTTTTAATTATTGTTTTCTTTTCCTGTTCTTCTTTACAGGAAAAGAAAGTCAAAAAGGAAACTGAATATTTGGACCAATCTATTAAATTTGACAAAATATTAAGACTTAACGGGAATATTAAATTTTTTAAAAATGCTAACAGGTTTTTTGTTTATGAAAATAGTAAAATAAAGGTATATGATAATTTAAATCTCGTTTATGAAAGTAAATTAAATAAAGCTGGAAGATTTGAATGGGGAATTAACGGTAAAAAAATATACTTTGTTTCATACAACAGTTTTATCAAGGATTACCACTGGTTGAACTCCGGAAAAATTAAATATATTGATATTTCCAAAAAAAAGATTTTTTCTGTAACTGATAGAAGTAATTTTTCATTTTTTAATTTTATTGATAATAATAGATTTATTGCTATTAGATTGGGTTCTATATGGATATACGAAAAAACCGATAAAGGATATTCATATGAAAAAATATTGAATGGAAATTGTCTAAAAGCTTTTGCTTTTAATGATATCATAGCAGTTTACAGGCGACTTAATTCCGATATTATTCAATTTGTTGATTATAAAGGAGAGTTGATCGAGGAATTTAAAATTAACAAACAAAATTCCTCCTCTCTTCCAAACTATGCCTTTAAAAAAATAAATAATTCCGTAGTTCTTTATCTGGAGGATAGTATTAAAGAATTTACAATTTACGGGAAGGATATAATAAGAAAGAAATCAGATACAATTGAATATAAACCTGTTAATAAAGAGATAAAAATTGGGAAAAATAATTTTTACTGGGTTAGAAAAGAAATAAACATCTTTTTTTATAATAAGTATGAGAACCAGAAAGAGTATTTTTATAAAATCGAAAAATCACATCCTGTTAAATTTTTCAAAAAAGATAATATAATTTATTTCAGATGTTTAAAAGGAATGGTAGCTTTTAAAATAGCGAAAGATATATGAATATATTTGATGAATTAAGAAATAAAAATGTTCAGTATATAAAGGGAGTTGGACCTAAAAATTCCGAAAAGTTAAATAGACTTGATGTAAATTCTGTTCTGGATCTTTTGTATTATATTCCTTATGATTATGAGGATAGAAGAAATATAAAAAAAACTACAGAGGCCGAAATAGGCCAGTCCCAGTCTTTTATTGTACAAATTGGGGATATTTCATCCTACAGAACACGCAGAGGCAAAAAAATATATTCAGTTTTTGCATACGATAATTACGGAAGTATTACTCTAACATGGTTTAATAACCCTAAGTATTTATTTAAAAAGATTGACAAGGATAAATACTACTTTGTTTTTGGAGAAGTTAAAGTTTATGGGAAGGAATTACAAATTGCCCATCCTGAAATTGTTGAATATGAAAAAGGATTAAAACAGATAAAAACCATGCTGCCGGTTTATCATCTAACAGAGGGACTTACCCAAAATTATCTTAGAAAAATAATTAGCAGAGCTCTGGATGAATATCTTGATAGAATTGAAGATTTTTACCCTTCAAAATTTAAAAAAAAGCATGATTTATGTTCTTTAGCAGATGCTATAGAAGATATCCATTTTCCTGAAAACAAAAATGTTAAAAATAAAGCATATAAAAGACTGATTTTTGATGAATTTCTTGCTTTTAATTATATAATGGAGAATAGAAAAAAAGATAGAAAGAAAATACAGAAAGAACCTTATAATATTAATAAGCAGATAAAGAATAAATTTTTAGCAAATCTGCCTTTTGAATTGACAGATGCCCAGAAAAAAGTAATCAAAGAAATAGAAACAGATTTAGAAAGTACTGATTTAATGTATAGACTACTTCAGGGAGATGTTGGAAGCGGGAAAACTGTTGTAGCAGCATATCTAATCTATCTTGCCTATTATAATGATAAACAATCGGCTTTTATGGCTCCAACTACAATACTTGCCAATCAACATTATGAAAATATCAAAAACTATTTAGAACCTCTTGGGGTAAGTATCGGACTTATAACAGGAAGTATTTCAGAAAAGAAAAAGAAAAAAATTATAAAGCAAACAAGAGATGGAGAAATTGATCTTTTAATTGGAACTCATGCTTTAATATATGATAGGGTTGAATTTGCAGAGTTAGATTTAGTATTAATTGATGAACAGCATAAATTTGGTGTGAAGCAGAGGAAGGAATTGCAGAACAAGGGAAATGATCCAAATTATCTAATTATGACTGCAACTCCTATACCAAGAAGTACGGCTCTGGTATACTATGGAGATACTGAAATATCTGTAATCGATGAAATGCCAGCAGGAAGAAAAGATATCAAGACAGGGATTCGTTTTGAAAAGGATAGAATGAAAATGTATGAATTTCTAAAAGAGGAAATTGATAAAAATAATCAGGTTTATGTGGTTTATCCATTAATAGAGGAAAATGACGAACTTGACTTAAAATCAGCTGAATCTATGTATGAGGAATTTGTTGATTATTTTAAAGAATCAAAAGTTGGTCTCCTGCACGGGAAAATGGATGATACCAGAAAAAGAGATATAATGAGAAAGTTTTCCAACAATAAAATTTCTATACTAGTTTCAACAACTGTAATTGAAGTAGGGGTTGATTCTCCTAATGCAACTGTTCTTGTTGTAGAACATCCCGAAAGATTTGGGTTAGCTCAGCTTCATCAGCTTAGAGGCAGGGTTGGAAGATCAAATAAACAGAGTTACTGTATTCTTTTTGTGAGCAATAAAGTAAACGAGGAAACTTTTGAAAGATTAAAAAAATTAACCAAAACCAACGATGGGTTTAAGATTGCAAAGATGGATTTGAAAGACCGCGGAAGCGGAAAACTTCTTGGAAAAATGCAGCATGGAGCACTGGATTTTAAAATAGGACAGGTTTTTGAAAATAGGAAAACATTTCTTGAAACTAAAAAAATAGCCCAAAAAATGATCAAACACGAGAAAAAGTACTGGAATTATGAAAAATTTTGTTCTATATATTTTCCGGAAAGTCAAAATAAATAAATATGAAAAAAAAGCTACTTTTTATCAATATAAAATCTTTTTTGAATACAACCGAATCGATTTATGAAATTCAGATTGAAACAGATAAAGTAAGTAGAGATATTCTGGTTAATCCCCGCATAAATATAACCTCCATGATGGAGAAACATTTTGAGATAAACAAAAAAAATTTTAGTAATGCAAAATCATTACAGCTTGTATGGAGTAATATTAAAGATAAATATCCAAAAAAATATTATAGTTATATTTCTTATAGACTGGGTTCAATAAGCTATGATCTAGATATAAAGGATTTTTATCTAAAAGCAAAAGTTGTATATCCTTTTAATGAAGTACCAAAATTCGATAAAGTATCAAAGTTGAAGAAGTATTATTTTGAAGTAAATGATAAATACAGTGAATGGATAGAGGATAATGAAGAATTAAATCTTGAATTTTCAAAAGAACTAAAGCTGGATAGAAAAAATTATGATTCTGATACTAGAAAAAAGGAAGAAGAGATAAGAATTCGGGATATTTTTAAAAAAAATGGGAAACTAACAGAAATTAAAGGTTTTAACTATAGACCGGAACAGAAAAAATTGGCATCAAAAATTAATAAGTCGATAAACAAAAAGGTTAATTTAATGGCTAATGCCCCTACAGGTATAGGTAAAAGCTTGGCATATCTTATTAATGCAATAAAATATTCCCACACTGGTTCAAAAAAAGTTTTAATTTCCACATTTACTAAAAAATTACAGAATCAAATAAAGGAAAAAGACCTTCCTTTTTTGGAAAAATTTTTAAACATAGATATTGATATTACTTTTTTAAAAGGAAGATTAAATTATATATGTAAGCGTAAATTAAAGGAGTTTATGAGCTCAAATGAGAAAAGAGTTTTAAAAGAGTATGTATATAATTTATATATCAATTACGAGGTAAGTGAACTCGATGAATACGATATTAATAATAACATAAAAGATAGATTGAAATCCGAGGTTTGCTTAAAGGAGAAATGTCCCTATTATGATGAATGTATATACTGGAAACTAAGAAAAAAAGCAAAAAATTCTTCCATTGTGGTTCTCAATCACAGGCTTCTAATTATCGATCTATTCTCAAATATTTATAAAAATAGAGACATATTAATTGCAGATGAAGCTCATCACCTTGAAAGTATTATTACAGATGAGCTTGGTGGGGAAATCAAATATGGGCTTTTTGATTTTTTAAATAATGTGCCAAAAGTAAAATCATCAAATATTTTAAATAGATGGCATAAAATATATAATAATATTGGAAAATATAGCTATGAGGATATACAGGATTTTATTGATAAGTTAAAAGCAGTTCAGAGCGTTTCTTCTAAAAGGATTCAGACTTTAATTGCAAATAAGATAATACTTCTTCGCAAATATTTCAAGTATAATGAATATTATCACGTGGACAAAGTTTTCAAACAGAACGAGATTTATTATAAATTGTATCCTTATTATATTGATAACTGGATTGAAAAAAATATCTGGGAGATGTTTGATAGCTCTATTTTCCTGTCAGGAACACTATTTGTAGATAATAAAATGATGAAATCACTGTTTAAAAAAATATATAATATTGAGAATGAAGAAAAATTTGAATTTTTATCCTTAGATTCTCCATTTAATTATAAAGAAAATGTCAAATACTTTGTTCCAAAGGATTTTCCCCGGTATGATTATCAGCAAAAGGATAAATATATTAATGCAGTTGTTGAGTTTTTAAAGGAATATATCAAAAGAACAGAAGGAAGATTAATGGTCCTTTTTACTTCCTATGAGGATATGAATTATGTAAAAGAGGAAATGAGTAATTTCTTTAAAAAAAATGCAATTAATCTATATGTAAATGAATATGATGAAGACAGGTTTGAAAAAGACCTATTTCATGTAATCTTTGGAACTTATTCTATGTGGGAGGGAGTTGATATAGATAATAGGTATCTAAAATCACTTATTATGATTAAATCTCCTTTTTCCGTGCCTTCTGATGGTTATTTTGTGGCCAAAAAAAAGATTTTAAATGAGAAGATGTATTATTTTTATTATTTAAATAGTGCCGTTATTAAATTTAGACAGGGATTTGGTAGATTAATTAGATCCAAACAGGATAAGGGTGTTTTTATATTACTTGATAACCGTATAACCCAAAAAAGTTATAAAAAGTTTTTTATTAATTCTATATCAAACAAAATAAATTTTGAATTTGTTCCCACGCGGGATATTTTCAATCTTTCGGAAGCATTTTTGTTTGATAAAACGGGGCTGTTTTTAAAGAATTATAAAAAAAGAAAAAACACTTATAAATTTCTTGATCACAAGCAGATTCACATATCAAGAGATGGAAGAAGGGGAATAAAAATAGTCTATGGTAAAGCAGGAACAGGAAAGACTGTAATATTACTACATAGACTTAAATTTTTACTTATGAATTTTCCTCATATTAATAATGTTCTTTTTTTAACTTTTACTGCTTCTTTAGCCAGATACATTGAAAATATTATCAACTTGGAAAATCTAAATATAGAAGAGAAACAAATGGATATAAAGTATTTTTATAAATTATGCGAGGATCTTTACGGAAAAAAGAAAAAAAATGATACATTCAACTCTTTTTATCAAAAAGTATTCAAATATGTGAAAAACAATGAAAATAAGCTTGAAAAATATGATGCTGTATTTGTGGATGAAGGACAGGACCTTGGAGAGCTTGAATATAAAATAGTTTTCAAACTAATAAAGTCAAAGAACAGTGACCTTACTATAGCAATAGATAATAAACAGGATATATATAAAATGAATTTTAAGAAATTTTTTAAAAATAGAACTATACATAAATATAAATTAAATACACCCTATAGAAATACAAGCCGAATAATTAGATTCGCAAATTTATTTATTAGGAACCTGTTTATGCCCAAACGTGATGAATTTTTTAATAAGGGTGAGAAACCAAAGCTTAAAAAATTTAGTTCCAACAATGAGCTATTTAAGGGGATTGAATATTTTATTAATAAAAAAGTTACGGAAAACGGGTATAGATATAATGATATAGTTATAGTCTATCCCAGAAAAAATATTTATAATCAAAAAAATATAGCTAAATCGGTAAAAAACTATTTTCAAAATAAAAATATTAATCTTGAGAATATTGCCTCATTTAAAAACAAAAAAAGATTTTTAATACTTGATAATAATGTAAAATTATCTACTATTCATTCGATTAAAGGATTTGAGTTTAAAGTTGTGATTATAATAGGCATTGATGATATGTATATAAATTCGAGAAATAAAAGACTGTTATATATAGCAACTACCAGAGCCAAGGAAAAACTATTTATTCCATATAAAAAAGTAGCAGGTTTTATAGATTATATAGGTGTTTCAAAATAGTTTGAAATATTTAAATATGTGGCTAATTTATAATGAAATAAGAAAAATCTTAAATTGAATATTTTTTAAAAAAAGGTTGAATTTTTTCTATTTGTATTTATTATTATTTGTGAAAGAAGGAACAAAAAGAAAAAATTTTTAACTTTTATTGTGAAATATGTAACAGTTAGATTTATATAAAATTTGGAAGGAGGATTGTGAAATGGAGGAAGCTAAGGTAAAAATACCTGATAATGAATATTACCAGGAGCTTGAAGAATATATTAACGATGTAAAAGATATGCCGGGAGTATTAATCAATGTCTTACATAAAGCTCAGGAAATATTCGGTTATTTACCTGTTGAGGTTCAGTCGTTTATAGCTGATAAACTTGGAGTTCCATACAGCAAAGTATATGGAGTGGTAACTTTTTATAATTTTTTTAGTATGGAACCAAGAGGTAAATATGTAATAAATATCTGTATGGGCACTGCTTGTTATGTTAAAGGTGCAGATAGAGTGGTTGAATATTTTAAACAAAAGCTGGATATTGAAGAAGGAGAAACTACTGAAGATGATTTATTTACCCTTACTACAGCAAGATGTTTTGGAGCATGCGGTTTAGCACCAGTATTAATGGTAAATGATGATGTTTACGGACATGTTGATAGAGATAAGGTTTCAGAAATTATAAAAAAATATAGAGAAAAAGAAAAAAATGAATAGGAGGGTATTATGAAAAATCTTGAAGATTTAAGGAAATTAAGAGAAAAAGCACAAAAAAATATCAAATTAAGATCACAAGATGCAAAGATAAAAGTTGTTGTTGGTATGGGTACTTCTGGAATCGCTGCAGGGGCCAGGGAAGTATTGAATAAATTTATAAGTGAAATCAATGAAAGAGACCTTGATGATGTAATGGTAACCCAAACCGGTGAAAAGGGTATGAGTTCACAGGAACCTATTGTCGAAGTTAGACAGGAAGACAAACCAACTATAGTTTATGGTGAAATGAACCCGGATAAAGTTGAAGAGGTTGTTGAAAATCATTTGGTAAATGGAAAAGTTGTTGAAGAATACGTAGTTTCTGTAGAAGAAGAATAGTACCAGGGGGTTCTTATGGCTCAGAGATTGAATGTATTAGTATGTAGTGGAGCATCGTGCTTATCCAGCGGCAGTTTAAAGATAAAAGAGAAGATGGTCGAAGAGATTAAAAAAGCTGGACTTGAAGACGAGATTAGAATTATTGAAACCGGATGCATGGGACCTTGTGAACTTGGACCTGTAATTTTAGTATATCCGGATGAAATATTATATAAAAAAGTAAAAAAGGAAGATGTAGAAGAAATTGTTGAAAATCATTTTCTAAAGGGGCGTCCTGTTGAAAGATTATTGTACAAGTCGCCTGAAACGGAAAAGCTTATTAAAAAACATGAAGAAATAGATTATTTTCAAAAGCAGAAAAAAATTGTACTGAAAAATTGTGGAATGATAGATCCTGAAAGTATTGAGGAATATGTTGCACTTGATGGTTATGAGGCTTTAGGAAAGGCTCTAACTGAAATGTCTCGCGAGGAAGTTCTTGAAGAAATTGAGACTTCCGGTTTGCGGGGAAGAGGTGGAGCTGGATTTCCAACTCATTTAAAATGGAAGTTTACCAAAAGTGCTGATGGAGATCAGAAATATGTAGTTTGTAATGCAGACGAAGGTGACCCTGGAGCATTTATGGATCGTTCCGTAGTTGAAGGAGATCCTCATACCGTTCTTGAAGGCATGGCTATTGCAGGATATGTTGTAGGAGCATCAAAAGGTTACATCTATGTAAGAGCTGAATACCCATTAGCAATTGAAAGATTGAGAAAAGCTATTAACGATGCAAAAGAGTATGGATTCCTTGGAGAAGATATATTTGAATCAGGCTTTAACTTTGATCTTGAAGTTAGAATTGGAGCAGGAGCTTTTGTTTGTGGAGAAGAAACAGCTCTTATCCATTCAATAGAAGGAAAACGGGGAACTCCAAGACCGAGACCTCCATACCCATCTGTAAAAGGACTTTGGGATAAACCAACAAATCTTAATAATGTTGAAACTTATGCGAATGTAAGACATATAATTTTAAATGGTGGCGAATGGTTTTCCTCAATTGGAACAGAATCCAGCAAAGGCACTAAAGTATTTGCTCTTTCAGGAGATATTGAAAATACAGGATTAGCTGAAGTTCCAATGGGAACAACGATTAATGAATTGATATATGACATTGGAGGTGGAGCTCCAGAAGGAAAAGAAATTAAAGCTGTACAGCTTGGTGGACCTTCAGGCGGATGCATTACAAAAGAATATTTTGATACTCCAATAGATTATGAATCTCTGACTGAACTTGGAGCTATGATGGGTTCAGGAGGAGTTATTGCAATGAGTGAAGACACCTGTATGGTTAATACAGCTAAATTTTTCCTTGATTTCAATACATTTGAATCATGCGGAAAATGTACACCTTGTAGAGTTGGCTTAAAGCAGATGTATAAAATGCTTGATAAAATTACTAAGGGTGAAGGAGAAAAAGGAGATATTGATAAATTAGTAGAACTTGGAGAAAGCATTAAAAAGACAGCTCTTTGTGGTTTAGGACAGACTGCTCCAAATCCAGTATTATCAACAATTAAGTATTTCAGGAATGAATATAGACAGCATATAGAAGATAAAAAATGTAATGCTATGGTTTGTACAGATCTTTTAACCTATTCAATTGATCCGGATAAATGTAAAGCGTGTACATTGTGTGCACAAAATTGTCCGGTGGACTGTATTGATGGTGAAAGAGGTGTAGTACATGAAATAAGACAAAACGAGTGTATTAAATGTGGTAATTGTTATGATGTTTGTCCTTTTGATGCAGTAATTAAATCTACTGGTGAATTAG
>CAZMFS010000039.1:0-10414 GCA_964565585.1 uncultured bacterium | reverse complement strand
CGATACATTAGGCATCTAAAACGAAAAGCAAGAACAACCTTGAAGTTCAAACAAAAAAGGTATATAATATAAAAGTGGTAATGACTATCCACTTATTTGTTATAGGAAAATAAAAAAAGCCGGTCCTAAAAAGCCGGCTTTTTTTATTATTTAATAAAGATTTACAGTTGGGAAGAAAATTACTGATTTATTGATAAATTCTTCTGATCTTCAAGAATATGCTTATTTTCAATCTCCCACCAATCGAAAAAAGAATCAAGTTTCTTGTTATTAATATCATTCCAAACAGGATTATAGCTCGGGATCAAATAAACTATCCTTGCCGGAATAGTTTTATTGTTTTTGTATGCCAAAATCCATGCTTGATTTAATTGCAAATTATAAAATACATCTTCACGAAATACGGGCTCATATTTTTCATGATATCTGGTACTTTCACTAACGTTTACATCATCACCGGTCATATCATTTGTAAGAACATTATATTTGCTATCTCTTGTACTCTCATTCCTTGTTTTATCTATTTTTAAAACCTTTTCTTTACCACTTAGATTTTTTCCAAAATCGGCCATTTTTTTATCAGCATTTAAAATAATTATATTTCTCAAGTTGGTTAATAAAGCATTCGTTCCTTTTTTCCCTAATTTACTTTCAAGTAATGTAACTGATTGGGTTGCATAAATATTAATACTTTTAGCCTCTCTTGATTTAGCAACGAATTCCTTATCATTATCGGATACAAAGGTATGTGCTTCATCAACAATAAATCCTATATTTCTTTCTGTATTTATACTACTATCGGTTCTAGAAAGAGAAATCCTCTGATTAACCTCTTTTTGATAACCTAATTTTAAAAAGGTATTTACCAGGGTTGATTGAGTTGTATATTTGTCTTCCGGAATTGTACTTATAACTATTTCACCACGATTAATAATACTTTCAATAAAACCTCTAAAATTTAATTCTTCTTTTGGAGGACAGAATATCTTTCTCATTTTAGGATCACCAAAGAAATTTATTATAGTAGTAAAATTTTTCTGAATAGACATCTGCATTTTCTGTCCCTCACCATTTAATACTAACCATTCTTTTTCAAACCAGTTTGATAAATGATTTATAGTTTCAAGCATTTCTTTTTGCTTGAATTTATCCATTGATTTATAATGTTCCATTAACTCCTTGCCCTCTAATACATTATCAAAAACAACAGATCTATCTTCTTCATCAAAATATAAATTTCCGTCTTCATCTCGGTTCGTATCAGCATTTGCAACTGCTTCTTCAATTTCTTCTTCTAAATTATTAATTTCATATTCAAGCTGATCTTTAGTTTTTCTTAAACTATCCATTTTCCCCACTAATTCTTCATACCGCTTGTTATCAGTAGTATTTGATAATATATTTTTTGTAGTATTATATGAATCTCTAACTATTTCATAATCTTTTTTTAAATCATCAAGCTCATTCTGTTTCGTGTTTACTATATCATCAGCTATACAATCACCGTATATAATTGATTTTAAGGCTCTTTTGTGCATCTCAAGTAAGCTATACATATCATCACCGTTGGTCATAAAATATAATAGATCATAAAAGGTAAAATAGCCTTCTTTTTTTATTATCCTGCAACCGGAAATATTCATTTTTACAAGCTCTTCAGCTGTATTATCCCAAAACTTGTCATGACTTTCAGTACTTCCACGATAATTAAAAATCATCATTTTAACAATACCGGCAAGTGATGATGGTGTTAAATGAGGGGCATATAAAGGATTGTATTTTGTAAGAGTTCCTATCCTATCTATACGGTTTTTAATAGTTTTTCGCACATTTTCTATACTATGTTTGTTTATATTTATCGAATTAAAATAGTGATAATTTTTATTGTTTTTATTAGGTATAGGCTCAACAAATATTTTATATACATCTTCCTGATCTTTTAAATGATCTAATTCAGCCTGTAATTCTTCATACTCCTTATATTCATTTTCATCATCGATACCACTATCGGAAAACTTTTCTTCATATTCTTTCATTTTATTTGCTAAATTATCTATTTTTGTTTTAGTTTCTTTAATCTTTCTTTTCCCCAATTTATAATAATCTTCTTTTGTCTGATATTTATCATTATTGAGAAGTTCCAATTGCTTTCTTAATACTTTAAGTCTTCTTTTATCAAGTTTAGAAAGTTCAACTTTTATTGATTTTATATCATTTTCACGATTAAACCTTATAGCTTGCTCCTGTATATAGTGATACATATCCCCTTTTACATCTAATGTAAGAAGTCCAATTTTTCTTTTGAAATCATTATGCATATAGGAAATTAATTGATTTAAAAGAGGTTTTATAATTCCGGTTGTTTTTCCACCACCGGTTCTTCCGAATACAATTGTTCCTACATGCAATCCTTTTTCATCAAGAATAAAATACTCCGGATCTTTTTTCGGTTGCCCTTTCCGGTAATGCTTTTCGCCAATTATTACCTTAAGTTTTTCCGGATCTTCTGAAAACTCTTTCCAGGGAAATTTGGGAAGATTAATCTTACCTTGGATATTAGACAAACTTAAATCCATAAAATCATATTCAGTATTTTTATCCTCATTATCTTCTAATATATATGTAATGTAAAAGTTTCTAATGGAATAAAGTATTATAGCTACGGCAAAAAACTCAAAAACATAATATCCTAAAAAATAAAAATACCTAAATGAAACATTCAAATTTGAATGTAAAAATATTGACTTCATGTCAAGTACAAAAAAATTGATATAAAAATGTGAAAATGTAACTAATATTGATAAAAAATAGATCATAACGATATCCCCCTCGTTAGTTTTCAAATATATATTCTATTTTGTTTTTTGTAAAATCATATTTTAGTTTAGCCTTGAAAGTATTACCTTTCTTGCTTTTCATTTTCTTTTTAGATGTAACTTTTCCGGATATTAATTTTTTCATATCAGATTTTGTAATATTAGCTTTGGAATACTTGGTAAGAATATAAAAATTACATTCATTATTACTGCAGTAATATGCTTTTTTACTCTTTTTTATTTTAGACTTGCAATTGGGACAGGTAAGTTCCGTTTTTTTCTTTTTCTTTTTAGGGAATTTATATTCAATATCCCCGTTATCTTTTAAAACAAGTTTAGCTTTAAACTTGTTACCTTTTTTACTTCTCATTGTTTTATAACTTGTTTCCCCTTTATTAAGCAAATCTTTTATATTCTTTTTAGTGGTTCTTGATTTGCTATAAGAATTCCAGATAACAAAATCACAATCATTATTACTACAAAAATATCCTTTTTTCTTGTTTATTACCGGATTGTTACATACCGGACAGTTTCCTACTTTGTTTTCTTTTTCTACTACTTTCTTAATTGCGTTACTGTTAATATTATTTACTCTTTTAAAGTTTTCCTTTAAAAACTTTTCGGTTTCATCAATAAAATCATCAATTGATTTGTTAAAGTTTTCATTATAAGCAAGTTCGTTTAATTCATATTCTAATTTAGCGCTAAAATCAGCTCTTTTTAATTTATCAGGAAGAATATTAACAAGTTTTATTCCAAGTTCAGTAGGTATAAATTTTCCTTTTGAGGTATATATATAATCTCTACTGATTAGTTTAGGTATAAAATCGGCTCTTGTTGAAGCAGTACCTATACCGTTACTTTCTTTTAATGATTTCTTTAGCTGTTTGTCCTTAACTTTTAAATGTGCTTTTTCCATGAGTTTTAATATCCTGTTATTATTATAAAGCTTTGGAGGTTTAGTTTTGTTTTTGTTAATTTCTACCTTTCCTTTTAATAGTTCTTTTTCATTTATATTTACAGAAACCGTATTGTTGTTTTTACTGGAAAAATGTTTAAGATATCCTAACTCATTATAGTTTTTAAAAGAAGTCCTGAATTTATAACTTTCTATATTTCCATATATTGTGGTTTTCATTCCTCTTGCCGGCTTCATGAATATCTTTAAAAATCTTTTTACAATAAGATCAAATATCTTGCTTTCCTTTTTATTTAAACTGGGTATATTTTTCTTATCATATTCAATATTTGGAATAATCCCGTAGTGTCCCTTAAGCTTTCCAATATATTTTTTATGTAAATTAAAATCGGGATTTGTATCTTTTATGATATTTATATATTTCTTATACTTGTTAAATTTCCTTGCTAAATTAATGGAATGATGAATATTTTTTGCTTCTTCTTCACTTAAGTTTTTACAATCAGTTCTTGGATACGATATAAGCTCATGTTTTTCATAAAGTGACTGTGCGATATTAAGCGTTTGTTTTGGCGAAAAATTATATTTTTTTGAGGCATCTTTTTGAAGATCTTTAAGATCATAAAGTTTTTTCGGTCTTTTAATAAATTTTTTCTTATATATTTTATCTACATGTAACTTTTTATCACTAATATTTTTTAATATTTTATTCTTTTTTTCTTCATCAAATATTTTATAAGTAACATATTTACCCTTCTTATTTTTTGATACCATGTTAAATTTAAGTTCAGAATCAGTACCGGAAGTTAAAAAATTAAAAGTCCAGTAGGTCTTTGGAGTAAAATTTTTATTTTCCTTATATCTTTTAACAATTTCTGATAATAACCAACTCTGAACCCTACCTATACTTATAGTCTTTCGCTTTGAAAATTTAACAGAATAAAGGACTGTTAATTCAACTCCGATTAACCAATCTATAAGTTCTCTTATTTTTGCAGATTTATAAAGATCATCATAATTTTTATAATTTTTTCTATTCTTATAAGCTTTATTTATTCCTTTTTTTGTTTCCGAATTAAGCCAAACTCTTGTAATATTATTGGTATTAACATAACCTTTATTCTCAGCAATATTTAATATATTTCTGTGTATCAGCTCCCCTTCACGATCCGGATCACATGCAAGTATAATTTCATCAGCATTTTTTAACTTTTTCTTAATACGATTAAAAACTTTTCTGTTTTTGATTTTATAACTGAATTTATCAGGAACAAAAGGCAAATATTCTAACAGGTCTTTCCAGTAAATTTTGTTTTTCTTTTTGTTTATCTTATTTTTTAAGTAATAGCTTAAATGTCTTAATTTTTCTATATGCCCGACAGAAGCAACTACATCAACATTCTTAATTGCACTTTGATATTTCCGCTTCATACTTGGTTTTTCTGCTAAGACTACTTTTTTCATAAAACTATCCCCCTTATAGTTTTAAGATTTATCAAAAACCTTCACAAGAAAACTCCATCAAAATCAACCGAAAGATTTAGTTGGTGATGAATTGTGAAAATTAATTTCTTTGTTTCTCAATATATTTCTTGATTGTATCTATAGTAGCTCCACCAGTTGATAATATACAATAACTCCTACTCCAAAAACCAGAATCATAATATTTTTTAACATATTTAGGGTATTTTTTTCTAATTAATCTTGAAGAAGTAGTTTTAATACTATTAACTAGCTGGGAAGGTTGTATTTGTGGTGGTGCTTCAAATAAGATATGAACATGATCTTCTTCCCCACCTATTTCTAATATTTCACAATTCTTTTTCATAAATAATCTTTTTAATATTTTTTTTAATTCTTTTTGTATTTCTTCATTGATACATTTGTATCTATATTTTGTAATTACAACTAAATGATATTTTAAACTAAATACCGAATGCCTGTTTTTTTTAAGTTCCCTATACATAATTAGGATATACTCCTTTCTAATATTATAATAATACCTTTACAACTAACTAATATTGTAGTATAATATTAGCATATATGAAAGGAGGTGTAAAGAGATATGAGATTAGCTTTTAAATTTAAACCAAGAATGAGTCATAAGCAGTTGGAAATAATTAAAGAATTAAGCTGGCATACATCTAAACTTTATAATATTGCAAATTATAAAATTAGGAATAAAGATAAAAAACCAATATATTCACGTATGGATAAATATTTTAAAAAAAACTGGCATTGTAAATATTTACATAGCCACAATAGACAGCATTGTTTAAAACAACTTGCTAAGGATTGGAAATCTTTTTTTAATTCTATTAAAGATTATAAAAATAATCCTAAAAAATATAAAGCTACTCCACGTCCTCCGAAATTTAAAAACATGAATAATAATCCTAATGAAATTGTTTTTACTAATCAAGCTGTTAAAATAAAGAAAAACAATTTGTTGTTTTCTTTATCAAAATTGATTAAAGAAAAATATGTAGTGAAAAAACTTAAATTTGAGTTGCCAAAAGCAGTTCAAAGCTACATTAATTTTGATAAATTACAACAAATCAGAATTAAAAAAGATAAGTTAAATAACAGCTGGTATCTTTTAATTATTTATAAAACTGCGGAAAATAAGGAGAAAATACAAAAAGAAAATAATAATAAATCTAATATAATGGCTATTGATTTAGGGCTTGATAATTTAGCCACTTTAACATTTAAAGATAGTGATAAAAGCTATATTATCAATGGAAAACCAGTTAAATCTAAAAACGCATACTTTAATAAAGAAATAGCAAGACTCTCAGGTATTAGAATGAAACAAGTAGGTAGTAGAAAATTTAAAAATACTAAAAATATTAAAAGATTAAGACTTAAAAGAAGAAACTATGTAGATGATTATTTTCATAAAGCAAGTCGAAAAATAATTAATTTAGCTTTAGATAATGATGTTAAAACTATTGTAATAGGAGATCTAAAAGATATAAAACAAAACATGAATTACAATAAATCTTTTGTACAAATCCCAATTCAAAAATTAGTAGAATTAATTAAGTATAAAGCTAAATTAGAAAATATTAAAGTAGTTAAAATAAATGAAAGTTTCACATCTGGGTGTTCTGCTATTGACTTAGAAAAATTAAATAGAAACAACTATGATAAATCAAGAAGAATTGAGAGAGGACTTTTTAAAACAGAAGATAAAATAATCAATTCTGATGTAAACGGAAGTTTAAATATATTGAGAAAGTATTTAAAAGATAAATGTATTCCTGAAATGATTGATCAGATTAGGGATAATGGACTTGTGAACAGTCCTTCAAGATTAAGGGTATCCTAGTTAAATAGCTGGGAGTTAAGCTTAATAACCAAACATCTTGTAAACCTAACTAGTAACATACAGCAACTTTTGTGTGTGAAGTATTAGGAGGAAGCCACTTCTAAATATTTTATTTAGTGGTGGAGGGTTCACCCTATCTACTTCTGTATTTTCCACTTCTGGATTTTTTAAGTTCTTCGTTCCAGTCTTTTTCTTTGCTTGTTTTTCTTTCTATACTTATATCAAGATCTTTAAGTTTATTTTCAATTTCATTCATCATTTTTTTACCGGCTTCATCATTATCAAGTGAAAGCTGTACTTTTTTTATTTTGCTCTTTTCAATGTATCTTGAAATAGTATCTAACCCCTCTCTACTCAATCTTCCCTCTGTTGATATATATGTATTCTTAAGTCCATTTTTTAATTGATGATGACTTAATGAATCTATTGGGCTTTCAGTAATAACAATTTTTTCATTATAATCATTTTCATTACCTACAAAAATAGATTTACTTCCCTGAATTTGCTTAAAATCATCATTATATTTACTTACCCCAACAGTTTGCAACTTGTTATCTTCATAGGATTGAAGTTTAAAGACAATATTTCCCTTTCCGTCTTGCTCTATATATTTACCTTTATATTTGTTAATAATACTTCTTTTAATACCCCTATTTTCTATCAAATATCTGTAATCGTTAGCAAAAGATCTTCTTGCTTTCTTCCATAGACTTTTTGCTTTTTTGATTTTTTCTTTCCTTGTAGCTTTATCTTCTTTTACTTTTTCCTTTTCTTTACTTCTAATATTTACATCAAGAATTCTAGAATCTTTATTTATCTCTTTCAAAATATCTTTTATATCATCAATAGACGTTCTATTTTTTACAAAATCAATTATAGATCCATAATCGCTATTATCCTTAAAATTATAATAAACATAATGGCCGTTTTTTTTGCTTACACTAAGTACATCATCACCGTTTTTAAGTATTTTATTTGATGTTGTTGATTTTGATTTATCAATTTCATACCCCTGTTTTTCAAGATAATCAACAAAATCTATCTGTTTAGCTTCCTCTATTGCCTCATTAATATTATTAATCTTTGACTGCATAATATACTTTTTATAATTATTATTTACTCTCTCTAGGATATCTTCTCTCTTCTTCCCGTTTTCAATTAGAAAGTTTGTAAGTGTTTTAAAGTTATTCTTATTATCTTTTACAATCCACTTTTCTGCCTTATCACCGTAAAAAGTGCTGTTATATTTTCCATTATTAATATTGAATGCTCTCAATAAATCTTCTGCCTTTAGCATATCGTCTTTATTAATATCACTTAGACTCTTATATTTTTCCCCCATACTATTCTCCCTCCTTAAATCATCTAAAATATTAACTACATCTTTTAAATCTTTATTGGTTTTAGCTTTTACATAATTTACTAGACTGGAGTAATTATCTTTGTTATTTCTTATTAAATATCTATCAACCTTATCACCGTAAAAAATACTTTTTATATTATCCCTTTCTATATTTAAAACATCTATAGCAATATTGGGGTCTAAATTTTTGTTTATATTATTTATTTTATCTTTTAAATAATACTTATTATTTTTTTTCTTGTTTCTGTATTCATTTACTCTGTATTGACTCCTTGCTTCCTTTAATTTATTGCTATTATTCTTGTTTTTGTTTGTTTTTATTTGCTTTTCTTTTTTCTTCTTTTTATTTATTTGTTTTTCTACTTCCTTTGATAATGCTTCATCACCTTGAATAGAAATATTATCAAAATCCCAATCTCTACTTTCAAGTTCATCAAGAAGAAGCTCAACCGTTTTTTCGATATTTTCTTTTTTATATTTAACATCAATTTTATTTTCATTAATATTAAAAGAAGCTCCTATTTTTTTCATTGTTTCTCTTTTTTTCAAATTGTGAATTGCAAAATTTGAATACCCTTTATACAAATTCTGATCCCTTAATTTGTTCATATTAATTTCATTATTTTTGCTCTTTTCAATTCTTTCCTTGATTTGTCTTTTAGCTTCATTTTTAAATCTTTTTCCACCTTGAATATTTAAGTTTTCCAAATTCCACCCTTTAGCTTCTGCAAGATCAAGAACTGATTTTACTGCTGTATTTATATCAGTATCTTTACCATAATATTTAGAGCGAAAATTAATTTTATCACCATGATCTTTAATAAGAATATTCTTTTTAGTATTTGCAAAAACTACAGAATTAGTACTTATATCCCTGAAAAAATAAAACTCTTTTTTATTAAGTAATTCGCTTTTTACATCTATTTTATCTATTCCCTGATTGTATATATTATCCAGTTTTGCAATGTTATATACATCTTTTGAAGTAACCTTTACATTTTCTTTTTCAAAATCGTTTGTAACTTCCTCAATTAACTTCATATATTTGTTATAACTTTTCTCACGGCTTTTGCTGTATCTTTTTTCTATCTGTTGTGTTCTTTTATCTTTCCATTCCTCTAAAAGCTCTTTGTAGTCTTCTATCCCTTTTCCGCCTATTTTTCTTTTCATATCACTTCTCTTTTTATCTAATTCTTTATAAAAATCTTTTGTAAAAATCTTCCCCTTAAGCCTTATGTTTTTATCAAAATTTTTAATTCTAACCGATAAATAATCTTGATTTTTAGAATTTACATACCTCACACCGTTATAACTATACTCTTTATTTCTTCTTGTTTTTGTATATTGATTAGCTATATAATCTTTATCTTTTAAATGATCCATTACTTCATCAATAGAATTTAGTTTGTTATCTTTAACCATATTATATATTTCATCAGAAATTGCTTTTTTAATTTTCTTTTGAGGTATATTTTCAATCTTTTCATAATCCTGTTTATATCTGCTTATATAATCATAACTGGAGTGTTTTTTGACACTCCTTAAATTTTCTTTAGGACTATCAAGATTATATTTTAAATTAACATATTCCTGAAAAGCGTTTATGTATTTTATATCAGCTCTTAAGCTTTCACTTATTTTTAATTGATTGCCGGTTAATAAATTTTTTCTTGGTATCAAAAAATGAATATGGGTTTTTCTTTTCTCATCACCAAATTTTGGATTATCATAAATTTCTTTTTTAGGTATATGAGCTTCTGAATGATAATGGTACTCATCATCATTATATCCAGTAAATATAAAGTCCTTAAATTCTTCATTAATATTATTTATTAAAGTTTCGTTTACACTATTACCCTTAAAAGACAATGTAAAATGATGATATTTTTTATTATAATCAACACTATCAATAATTTTGTTAAAGAGGTCTTCGCTAGCTTCAGAAAATTCGTTTGATAATACTATCCTTTTATCTATTTCAT
>CAZMFS010000038.1:0-10438 GCA_964565585.1 uncultured bacterium | reverse complement strand
AAGAATCAAAAATAAAAATATTAAAGGAGATCTTTGGGCAGTAGATGCATATATTTTAAAGTGGCATCCTTTGATGCATTATCTTGGATTTAATACCCAGTATAAGGTTCTTACTCTTTATGGCAAATATGAATCGATAGATAAAAAAAGAAACAGCAAACATGATGTACTGGTGTTATCAAAGAATAGGAATAATAGCTACTGGAAAGCTTTAATGAAGAGCGATGAAAAGTTATTTTTTATTAAAGCTGTTTATGGCAGTTCTGTATTTCAATATCCTTCAGAAGATAAAGAATTTATATTGCAAATTAGTAGAACAGGAGTTACTCTGGAAAAAAAGGGAGAAAACATAAATTGAAAATTATCGATCTTCACTGTGATACCTTTATGAAGCTTTATAAAAATGATGATAAATATAACTTTGATGAAAATAATCTACATATTGATCTAAATAAGCTACTAGAGGGTAGATCCTTGGCACAGTTTTTTGCAATGTATATTTATAAAAAGCTGAATTATAAAGAATACGGGTTTAAAAGTTTATTTGATTACACAGTTTCAATGATTGATTATTTTCATAAAGTTATTGAAAAATATGATACTATAAAATATGCTTCAGATCTTTCGTCTCTTAAAAAAAATGAAATAAATAGTAAAATTTCTGCTTTTCTTTCTTTGGAAGAGGGGGGAGTAATAGGCAAAAATCTGGATAGGTTGGATATTCTGTATAACAAGGGAATAAGAGCTATAACATTAACATGGAATTTTCCAAATTCTATCGGATATCCCAATATAAAAAAGCAGTATGAAAGTAAGGGGCTAACCAGTTTTGGTAGAGAAGTGGTGAAAAAGATGAATGATTTGGGAATACTTATAGATGTTTCACATCTCTCCGATCAAGGATTTTATGAAGTAGTTTCATTAACGGATTATCCTGTTGCTGCCACACATTCAAATGCAAGGAAAATACATAAACATTCAAGAAATTTGACCGATGATATGATTAAAAAGATTGCTGATATCGGTGGTATCATCGGGGTTAATTTTTGTGCAAATTTTTTAAATAATAAAAAAAAGTCCTATATAACGGATATATTAAGACATATGAATCATATAAAAAATGTAGGTGGTGTTGAAGTATTAGCTCTTGGAAGTGATTTTGATGGCATTTCCTGTGAGCTTGAATTAAAAAATTATTCCTTTATGCAGAGTCTGGTTGATAAGATGGATGATTTTGGTTTTGGAAATGAGGAAATCGAAAAAATTTGTTTTAAAAATGCAATGAATACAATAGGTAATGTTTTATAAAGGAGGACATTAAAATGATTATTGTTACAGGCGGAGCTGGATTTATAGGTAGCAATATTATAAAAGGACTTAACAGAGAAGGGTATGAGAATATTTTGATAGTGGATGATTTAACAAATGGAGATAAAAGCAGGAACATGAATGCTTTAAAGTTTGCCGATTTTATTGATAAAGGTGATTTCATGGATTATTTAGAACATTTTGGAAACAAAAAGATTGATGCAATTTTTCATCAGGGAGCATGTACGGATACAATGGAAAAAGATGGAAAATATATGTTAAAAAACAACTACGAGTACAGTAAAAAACTATTTCATTTTGCTACCAAAAGAGATATTCCATTTATATATGCTTCCAGTGCATCCGTGTATGGAAGAGGGAAAAAAGGATTTAAAGAAAATAGAAAAAATGAAAATCCTCTCAATGTATATGCTTTTTCCAAGTTTCTTTTTGATCAATATGTTAGAAAATACATGAATAAAGTTGAATCACAGGTGGTTGGTTTAAGATACTTTAATGTTTACGGCCAGCAGGAAAATCATAAAGGTAGAATGAGTTCTCCCGTGTTAAAGTTTTATAATCAACTGAAAAATGAAAAAAAGGCCAAGGTATTTGAAGGTAGTGAGGATTTTGTAAGAGATTTTATATATGTGGATGATGTAGTGGATGTAAATCTGTTTTTCTTTAATAATCCGGATAAGAGCGGTATATATAATTGTGGTACTTCTAAACCAAATAGTTTTATAGATGTTGCCAAACATTTGATAAGTTTATTATCAGAGGGAGAAATAAAAACTATACCTTTCCCGGATAAACTTAAGGGAAAATATCAGGATTTTACTAAAGCTGATTTAACAAAATTAAAAAAAGCAGGTTATGATAAGAAATTTAGGAGCCTGAGAAATGGAATAAAATCTTATTTTAACTATTTGAAAAATAATGAAGGGTATCTTTATTATGATGAATAAAATGAACGGGGAGTTTTATAATGAAACTATTTATTTCTGTTGACCTTGAAGGAATGGCTGGAGTTACATTTTGGAAAGAAATAGTTGAGAACGGTAAAAATGTTGGTTATTTTAAAAAAATTGTTACCGAACAGATAAATTACATATGCAGTTCATTGTTTGATAGATATGATTCATTAAAAAAAATTACAATTTGTGATTCGCATTCAAGTGGTGATAACTATTTATATGATAAACTTCCGGATAATGTTGACCTCATAAAAGGGTTTCCAAGAAGATATTATATGGTGGAGGGACTTAATAATACCTATGATGGGGTTATTTTTCTGGGATATCATGTAGGAATAGGGCAGGTAGGCAACATGGATCATACATATTCATCAAGTTTGATTTATGATATTAAAATAAATAATCAGAATATGAATGAATTTTTAATTAATTCATATTTTGCAGGTGAAAAAAATATACCTGTTATTTTAGTTTCTGGTGGGGATAAATTTGTGGATTTTGTTAAGACTCATTATCCTTCTATTGAATATGTAGCAACTAAAAAAGAAATCGGGAAATTTTCTGCAAAAATGAAAAATTTAAAATCGATAAAAGGGAAAATACATGATGTAGTATCCAAATTACAAGACCCAGAGAAATATCCTGTTATAAAACCGGATAAACCGTTAAACTGCAAAATAGATCTCATGAATACTAAGTATGCAGAAGTTTCTTCCTATATTCCCTCAATAAAAAGAACAGGTGGAAGAACAATAGAGTTTAATACCGATTCTATAGAAGTATTTTATGAAACGCTTATGTCTATAATTTTTTGCTCTTTGGGGATAAAACACAGCTAATAGTTAAATATTCAAGTTGTTACGGGTAAAATTAAAATAATTTCAAAAGCTAAAAAATTCAAGTCTCCTACACTCAATGTTTTATAGTAAATATTCAATTTTCTTTAATAAAATAAGTTGAAATCTCTGACTATCTTACTATATTTATAATATTGTATCTAATTTTCGGATAAGGGGGATAAATGAAAAGCAGAAAAGTTTATGTTTTATTTCTATATTTATTTATACTTTTTCTAATATATGCTCAAAACAATCAGCATGTAGCTAAAATAGATCTATTATTAGGTAATGTAAATATTTACCAGAATGGTGGGTGGATAGAAGCTGGGTTGAATCAGAAACTATATGTGGGAGATTTAGTAGAAACAAAAAAAGATAGCTATGCTGAGATAATATTTAAAGATGAAAATATTAAAATTGAAGTAGAAGAAAAAACAAAAATCGAGATTAAAAAATTCGAAAAACGGGAAAAAACTATAAAATCGTTTTTTGGCAAAATCTGGAACAGGATAAAACGGGTGGTTGGACAAAAATATAAAGTTGAAACAAAATATGGATCGGCAGGAGTAAGAGGGACTGAATTTGCTGTTGAGTTAATACCTGAAGGAGGTTTAGATGTAATCTGTGAAAAGGGAGAGATTTATCTAAAAAATAATAAAGGAGAGGAAAAAATTATTAAAGAAGGTTTCAAATCTGGGGTGACTCCAGGGGATGATTTTAAAAGAACAGAAAAGTGGGATGAAAAAGATCTAGGAATTAAAAGAAAAAGAAGAGAGAATATAAAACTTTTGAATAACATTTTTTATTATAAAAAAAAGGTAGAGTACTGGACGGAAAAACTATCAAATGGGAAAAAGATGGATAATGTTAAAATGATGGAATCAAGAATAAGTAATTTTTATGTTTTTTATAAGTTAACAGAAAAAAAGATTTCAACGGTTATAGATAATGAAATCTATAAAACACATAAAAATTATAAAAAGTTTAGATTTTTAATGGACGAACTTCAAAATCTTTATAAAAAATATCAGGTGATAAAAAAACTAATAACGCTTGAAAAAAGAAGTATAAAAATATTGAGAAGTTTTAGATATAAATTATATTTATTCAAAAATAGATTTTATAATGTATTGAAAGAGATAGGATCTTTTAATACATGGATTTCACAGGCTAAATTAGCTCTAAAAACAGGTAGAGAAATTGATTTGTATAAGACTCAGGCCAGAAAAATATATAATATTTTGAATAATTATAGAAATTTAAGAAGAGATTATTTAAATTATAAAAGATTAGAAAGTGAGTTAAAAAGAAAAAAACTTTTTTCTAAATCAAGCAGATTGATTAAAGAACAAAAAAGAATAGATAGTCTATTAAAGAATTTTAAAATTCAGCAGGATAATAGATTTTTAGTATTACCTTTCGAAAGATTACAAAGAATTTTTTCCGAACTTATATTCTTTTTCAACAGCAGGGACGGAAAGGAGCTTTTGGAGTGAGAAAGTTACTAGTTATTATACTAATATTGATATTTAAAATGATTATAGTTTTTGCTTTTGATTATGGGGGAGATGTTAGGATAGGAATGAGTTATTATAATACAAACCAGGATTATTATGATGTTACATCTGCTGATGATAGGGTATATGCTGAAACAGATTTTACTATTTTTATGAGCAGAAACCAGTATAGTTTTGATTTCAATGCGGGGATTTTAAGGGATGATTTTTATTATGAAAAAAATGGGAATTTGGGTATATCATTTAATAATGATAAATTTGGAAATTTAAGGGCTGGATACAGTTATACTTCAAGTGAGGATTTATCTTTTGATAATTATGATTATGATGATAATAGATGGAGCCTTGAGTTTAGTAAATATTTTAACGATGACTTCTTTATAGGATTAAACAATAGTTTTTATGATTTAAATTACTCAAATAATAATAGTAGTATTCAGGATTATCACCTATACAATATACAATTGTTCGCTGACTACAGGATCCTGAATTTAAATACCTCAGCAGAAATTATAAATTATACAGAAGGAACGATTTCAGATTCAAATTCTTATTTTTGCAACCTTTCTGTAGATATCTATGAAAAAATATTAATTGTAAATAACGGTACAGGATTTGAACAAACTGTATACGAAAATGAAAACAGTGATTATTATAATTATAGTATATTAAGAAACAATTTTAGAATTGGAAGGGAATTAAGCAGAACCTTTACTCCCTTTTTAATTTTTAATCTAGATTATCATAATGCTGAATCATATGACAAAGATTACTATGACTGGGAACTTGGATTAGAATTAAATATTTTAGAAAATCCTATATTAGTGGAATTATTTTATGGTCAGCTTAAATATAAAAATGATGGTATTGAAAATTTAAATTATGAAAGGTATTTGATGAATTTGGCATATAATTACTGGCATGACAGGTTCTATTTTAATATTGCAAACAGCTTTCAGCTAAAATATTATGAAGATCTAAAAGAAACTTTTCAGGATGAAAGTTTAAATAGCGGTTATTTGGCAAACTTTAATTTTGAATTTAATTATTTAATAACAAAGCAAATTGATTTAGGTCTGGATAGTTTTTATGAATACAACAATAATTATTTATCTGAAAAAAAAGAGGACGTAAGCGAAAATTATAGCCAGTTTAAAGTTAAAGCAGGCGTTGGTTATAATATTTTATATAAGTACAATTTAGATATCTACTATGAATATGTTTTTACCGATTATACAGTGGATAATAGTTATCTAATTGAAAATGGCCTAATTGCTTCTTTAGGAGTTTCTTTTTAAATATTTAACCTGGATATAAAGCTATCCAAATCGGTATCAACTAATATATCAATATCTTTTTTGGGAATACCTATATCGCCCTTTGTAATAACTATTGTTGTAGCATCTGTAAATAGAGGAAACATTGCAGCAGGCTGTACCGTAAGAGAAGAACCCAATACGATTAGTAGATCAGCTTTTTTTACTTCCTTAAAAGCTCTGTCAATTTCATTTACAGGTTCACCAAAAAATACAACATCGGGTTTAACTATCCCTCCACATTGACATATTAATTCATTTTTTTGAAGAAGTTTGTTTTTCATCCATTCAAAATCATATTTTTTATTGCATTCCAGGCAATGTCCGGTATTGTATGTGCCGTGAATATGAATAATATTTTTTGAACCGGCTTTTACGTGGAGACCATCTATATTTTGGGTTATTAGAGTTTTTAATATATTTTTCTGCTCTAGTTCTGCTAAATAATTATGGGTTTTTGTAGGTTCTAAGTTATCAATTTGTGATAAAAGCTCTTTTGAAAATTCAAAAAAATGGGATGGGTCCTTTTTAAAGTATCTGTAGTTAAAGGTTTTTTGGGGGTCATACTTGTTTGATTTATAAATCCCGTTTTTCCCTCTGAAATCGGGTATGCCTGCTGCAGTAGAAACTCCAGCTCCTGTTAGAGCTACGAGATAATTGGAGTCTTTTATATATTTACTTATTTTTTCTGCCTTTTTTTTCATAGTTAATTTTTGTAAATTTCCTCCTTTAAAACTGCTATATACGGTAGATTCCGGTACTTGCCGGCAAAATCCAAGCCGTAACCAACAACAAATTCATTTGGTATTTCAAAGCCTTTATAGGATATATCAATATCTACTTCTCTTCTTTCAGGTTTATCCAACAAAGTAACAATTTTTAGAGATTTTGGATTTTTAGATTGTAGAACCTCAATTATTTTGTTTAAAGTATTTCCCGTATCAATAATATCTTCAACTATCAAAATATCCTTATTACCTACATCGTATTTTACATCGTAATTGATTCTAATATTTCCAGAGGAAAATGTATTATTGCCGTATGAGGATACATCCATAAATTCAAATTCAGCATTAACATCTAACTTTCTTGAAAGATCGGACATAAATATTACTGATCCTTTAAGAATTCCGATTAAAAGAATATTACCATCCTGATAATCACTGTTTATCTGATCAGCGAGTTCTTCTACTTTTTCCTGAATTTTTTCTTTACCTATAAGAATTCTTTTGATATCATTTTTCATCATTACCTCCATAATTTGATTTTATTATAAAAAAGACTTATGTTAATTTCAAGAAAATTGTAAAAAAACAAGATAGTGATTTTTACTAATGGATTTTATTCCATAGCAGTTATTCCAAGTATATGCTATAGTTATTATCTGTATTCTGTAGGCTAAATTCTTTTATTAAAAAAATATAAAGATACAGAATTCTGATCATAGACAACAAAAATTACTTCAAAAGTAGTTTAAAAATTACTTAGAAGAAGTATGTCTTAATAATTTTAAATCTGATAACGGCTAACGGATAATGATTAACGAAAAATTCCGACATGGATTTTAAAACAGTTTCTAAAATTCACAAAGAGATTAATATGAAGCAAAGAGAAAGCTCCTCCGGTTGGATTTGAACCAACAACACTTCGGTTAACAGCCGAATGCTCTACCGTTGAGCTACGGAGGATTCTTACTGACAGGTATATTTATAGTATTAATTTTCATCTTTGTCAAGAATTTCCTTTAATTTTTGCTATTTTTTCATTATTTTAATTTTTTATTAAAGATATATTTGCTGTTGATATAATAACTTTGAATTAACAAAAAGAAGATGTTGAAATAAGATGGAATTATTGTATAATAATTAAATGGAAAAGTAAAAGGAGGTTTTATGGGTAAACAAAGTTCTTTTTCAAAACTCGAAAAAAAATATTCACCTGAATTAAGAGAAAAAGTTAGTTCAGCAGAGGGCGTTTCGGATTTAATAAGGAATTTTTCTTCAATTGTTACTACATTTTTGGATGAAGCTTTCGAGGAATATGACGAAATCGAGATTGACGGTTATTCAGTAAATTTTAATCCTGATAAAGAAAAAAACTTTGAAATTGATAAGAAATTAAAATCCAATGAGACTTTTAAGAAGATCTGGGAGCAGTCGGATTTAAGAAATGTGCTAAAAAGGTTTGCAGAAACAGCATACAATCGGTATGTTCATCTTGAAAAACATAATGAAAAAACTAATAAAAAAATAAGAAACTAATATATTATATTCGGGGCATCTTTATTGATGTCCCTTTTTATATATTGTAATAATATAAAATCAGTTTAAATTCTTTTCAAGTATTTATAATATTCATTTTTAAGGTTTGTTTCTAATTCATAAATATATTGACAAATTTTCTTAATTAACTAAGATTATCACTAAGAGGGGAATAACAAATTAAGGAGGTTTCTCAGATGGATACGTTACATTATTTATACTTAATTGCACCTTTGTCTTCAATTATAGCTCTTATAGTTGCATATATTTTTCATAAAAATATGAAGAAGAAAGACGTAGGGACAAAACAGATGGAAGAAATTGCATCTCATGTAAGGGAAGGTGCAAAAGCTTATTTATGGCAGCAGTATAAAGTGGTTACTGTAGTTTTTGGAATTACATTTGTTCTTTTTTTATTTCTTGCATATATTATGGAATTACAATCAGGCTGGCTACCTTTTGCATTCTTGTCGGGTGGTTTCTTTTCAGCCCTTTCAGGTTATTTTGGTATGAATACTGCAACACTTGCATCTGTAAGAACAACCAATGCGGCAAGAAAATCTTTAAATAAGGCTTTAAAAATTGCCTTCAGAAGCGGTTCAGTTCTTGGTTTAACGGTTGTAGGATTGGGGCTATTAAATATTTCAATCTGGTTTTTCGTTTTGCATCATGCAGTGGGATTAGGACTTGCCAAATCAACTACCATAATGCTTAGCTTTGGTATAGGTGCTTCCTTGCAGGCTTTATTTGCCAGAGTGGGAGGAGGAATTTATACTAAAGCTGCGGATGTAGGCGCAGATCTTGTAGGAAAAGTTGAAGCCCATTTACCAGAAGATGACCCTAAAAATCCAGCTTCAATAGCCGATAATGTAGGGGATAATGTTGGAGATGTTGCAGGAATGGGCGCAGATCTTTTTGAATCTTATTTAGGTTCAATCCTGGCGGCAGCTGCTCTCGGTGTTGCTGCAGGTTATGGATATGCCGGTGCTATTCTTCCTATGATTATTGCTGGAGCTGGGATAGTACTGTCCATAATAGGAATATTAAGTGTAAGAACAAAAGAAGGCGCAACAATGGAAGACTTAATTAAAGCACTAAATAAAGGAACATATCTTACTGCTGGATTTATAGTTATTTTTTCATATATAATAGTAAAATTTGTACTACCTGTTGCCACTGGAGTATTTTGGTCAATAATAATTGGACTTATAGTAGGTATAGTAATTGGAAAATCAACCGAGTATTTCACTTCATATGCCTTTAGTCCTACAAAAAAAATAGCTGAATCTGCAGAATCAGGCCCTGCAACAGTAATTATTAGCGGAATTGGTGTTGGAATGATTTCTACAATGATTCCGGTTGTTGCAGTAGCTATAGGTATTCTTGGAAGTTATATAGCTGCAGGTGGAATGATGGATCCATCTAAAGGTTTGTATGGAGTTGCAATAGCAGCTGTAGGTATGTTATCAACTCTTGGAATTACTCTTGCAACAGATGCCTATGGTCCGATTGCTGATAATGCAGGTGGTAATGCTGAGATGACTAACTTACCCGGAAAGGTTAGAGAAAGAACAGATGCACTGGATTCCCTGGGAAATACTACTGCAGCTACTGGAAAAGGATTTGCTATAGGTTCAGCTGCTTTAACGGCGCTGGCACTAATTGCAGCTTATATTCAGGAAGTAAAAATGTCATTAATAGACATTAAGGGAATAAATGAACTAGCAAACGGTGTGAAAGTTGCCGAAGCTACTTTAAAAGATTTCATGGTTCATTTTAATATTAATTTAGCCAATCCGGCTGTGCTTATAGGTTTGTTTTTAGGAGGGATGCTTGCTTTTGTTTTTGGTGGCATGACAATAAATGCAGTTGGACATGCAGCACAGGAGATGGTTAAAGAAGTTAGAAGACAGTTCGAGGAGATTAAGGGAATTTTGAAGGGAGAAACAACACCGGATTATAGATCCTGTATAAAAATTAGTACAAAAAGTGCTTTAAAGGAAATGATTTTACCCTCCCTGTTGGCTGTGGTTGTTCCGCTTCTTGTAGGTTTGATTTTAGGGGTTCCAGGTGTAATGGGACTTCTTGTGGGAACACTTATTTCAGCGTTCGTACTGGCAATTTTTATGGCAAACTCAGGTGGTGCCTGGGATAATGCCAAAAAATATATAGAAACAGGCGAACACGGTGGCAAAGGAAGCGATGCACATAGTGCTTCTG
>CAZMFS010000037.1:0-10493 GCA_964565585.1 uncultured bacterium | reverse complement strand
TTGATTTCTTTGATTGGTATCATAATATAAACGCGGATACCAGTATAGTTTGTATGAGAGTTTATCTAAATCGGTTTGCAGTTTTAGAGCTCTATAAAGGGTATCTGGATTTTTAGCAAGTTTGTTTTGGAACTTTTTAAATTCTTTTATTTTTTTTCTGAAAAGCTTCATGTCATTTTTCCATTCTTCCCAGCTGGAATATATATCTGATAGATCCCATTTGTATTCTTTATCTATTTTTTCCCGATTCAAAGTATCAGGTTTTGAATAAATATTGCCAGCTGACATTAAAAGAATTGTTATTATTAAAAATATACTTAATTTTTTTAACATTTTACCTCCTTAATTTTATTTAAAATAATAATTTAAACTATTTAGTTACTTATTACCCGGATTATATGAGTCGTGAAATCAAAATCAACAATTGATTTTATAAAAAGGCATATTTGTTCATTTATAGAATTATAAAAAATGTTTATCGGATTTTTTTCGTTAGGTTTGGAAAAGACTTGATTAGGTTCTTCCAATAATTGTTATTACAATATTGCGTACATTTCTGGGACCATCAAATTCACACAAAAATATATTCTGCCATCTTGATAAACCCAGCTTTCCATTTATGATAGGTATGGACTCTGAAGGACTTATAAGCCCTGATTTTAAATGTGAATCTCCATTTCCATCCTGTTTGTCATGTTCCCATATCCCCCGGGGAATTAATTTTTTTAAAAGAGCTATTACATCATTTTGTACGGAATCATCCCAGTTTTCCTGTATCATAATTCCAGCAGTTGCTCCCTGAACATAAACATTTAGTAATCCTGTTTTTATATTAGAAGAATTTAAAAAGTTTTTTACTTCTTTTGTTATATCGTATAACCCTTCTCTCTTGTCCGTTTGAATTTTTATAATATGCTGACTCAAAATACCCCTCAAATAGTTTTTAAAAAGAGAAGGGAAAAACCCTTCTCTTTATTTATTTATTATTTGTTTTCAGTTGTTTCGGTTTCTGTTTCTGATTGCTTTTTCTTTAACTTATTTAGAGTGTTTTTAAGATTGTTAAATGATTTTTCTGCTTCAATAAAGTCGTTTTGAGCCCTATTACTTTGAAATTCATTAAAGTATTCATTTGCATCATTAATTAATTGAAGTATAGATCTAATTTTCTGTTTTTCCTTTTGTTTTAAAGGAGCAGACGGTTTAGCAGTTGAAATATCGGCTCCCTGAATTAACATACTTAAGGATTCTGCAAAATTATCAGACCAGACAACATCACTTTGATCCGAAATCACAACTCTTTTCATTTCGGGTAGCTGTGCATTTTCTGCCTGTAAAAAAACTGGTTCTACATACATTATATACAGTTTATTTCCATCAAACATTGGAAGTGATAGTAGATTTCCCCTAATAACTTCTGACCCTCTTTGGCTCCAAAGCGTTAGTGTTTTTGCCATTTCTGAATTTTGATCTATTCTAGCTTCAATCTGTCTTGGGCCGAGCATTTCAACTCCTTTTGGGAAAGTAAATACTGTTAACTCTCCGTAATTTGGCATATCACATCTTGCCCCTATCCAGGCATTCATTACATTTTTGTTCTTAGGAGTAAACGGCAACATATTTATAAATTCCATCTGATCTCTCTCTGGAAAGTTTACCATTACATAGTAAGGAGCAACTCTCTGAAAATAATCTCTGTATCTTTCTGTAGCAAACTGCCATACATCTTCCTGCTGATAAAATACCTGTGCATCATTCATGTGATATACTGAATACATCTCCGCTTGAATATTGAAGTAGTCGTTGGGATATCTGATGTGTTTTTTTATAAATTCTGGCATCTCTTCAAATGTTTTAAATAAATTAGGGAATATTTCTTTATAGGTTTGTATAATCACATCAGTTTTGTCAGTAATATAGAGATTAACTTTTCCGGTATAGCAATCAACAACAGCTTTTACAGAATTTCTCATGTAATTTATTCCGGTAAAGGATGATAAAGAGCCCCGATATATTTCCGAATATGGATACCTATTAGAAATTGTATATGCATCAACAATAAATTTTAATTGTCCTTTATCTGTGATTACTGGATAAGGATCATCATCCAGAACTAAAAAAGGTGCAGCTTTTTTTATCCTTTCTTTAATGTTTCTGTGATACATTATTTTTGAGCCCTTCTTAAAATAACTGGAGAGAATTATTTTATATCCGTCATATTTCCATGCGTATGCAAATCTATTAAGCCAGTTACCTACATCAACTCCTCCCGTACCTTCATATGATGAATAAATATTTTGGTTCCCTTTTGGATAGTCAAATTCCTCCTGGGTAGTGTTAACATAGACATGATCGTTGGTTTCTTCCCCATAATAAATTTGAGGCCGTGTAATTTTTAGTGAGTCAGGTCCAATTTCGGAAGGGATGTTTTTTATATAGAATTTTGGTTCTCCCTGGGATTTAAATTCATGGGCCGGAACCATTACAGCCCCGTAACCGTGGGTATATTTAAATTTCTCACTTACCCATGTTTTGGATTTAGCTGCTATTTGAGTTTTGTTTAATTCTCTCAGTGCAACCATAATTTGTTTGTATTTACCATCTACATGATATCTATCAATATCAACATCGTTGAACTCATAGTAAAGCCTTATCTCCTGCTGTTCTTTTAGATTATCAAGTAAAGCTCCCTTATCCCAAAGCCTCACATTATTTAAAATATTTTTATTTTTATTAATAACATTTTGATCGATTTTTTTACCAACCTGGTAATCTTTTTCAGTTACAGTTCTTTTATCTATTGAGAAAGCCTTTTGTGTCATATTGATATTGTGTTTAATATATGGCAGCTCCATAGATATCTCATTGGGTTCTACTACCAAATTCTGCATTATACTTGGAGCAATACCATTAAAAAGTGCTAAAAGAACAAAGGAACTTACGATTACTTTTATAGGTGTTTTCTTTATCTTTAATTTAACATTGGACATGCTGTCCTTTAATTCCATTATTGAATTTAGGAATTTTTTGCTGAAAAGGGAAACAAAAAAGTAGGCAGATACTCCTACATAAACCAAAAAGGATAGAATATACCCGTATCTTCTAACGTGTATATCTGTAAATCCAGCCCCTGTAACAACTCCTGTTTTGGAATATAAAAGTTCAAAAATATTTAAGTATGAATTTATTCCCATAATTAAGAAAAATAAACCTACTATATAAAAAATCTGTTTTCTGATGTCCCAGATATTAAATTTTAGGTCGTTTAGATCATAGTTGTTGTATTCATCCCTGTTGGTAAAGAATAGAAGCAGTATAGCTATTGTTACCAAAAGGAAGAACAGCAACACGGCTATTTTCCCCAGAATATCTGAATATAAAGGTAATGAAAACATATAAAAGTTTATGGGTTTGCTAAAGACCGGATCTACTATTTCTGTTTGATACTGGTTGAAATATAAAAGTATTTTGTGCCATAATCCTGCTACTAAATAACCAAAATATAGACCAAGAACAAGAGATATAATAAAAGATATGAATCTACTGGCTGATGATTGAAACTTTTTAAGTGTATATTTAATATTAAAATACAAGAAAAGAAATGAAACAACAGCACTTATAATGTATAAATAAATTTTTGATGATAGTACCGTCCAGAACCTTTCTGTAAAATTAAGGTTATTAAACCATAAAAATTCTGTATAGAAGTGAAAAAAGATATTAATTAAAATCAGAATTAAGATGTCTAGAAGTATAATTAAAATTGGTTTTTTTAATTTTTGTGTTAACTCCTGCTGTGATAATCCTGCTGATTTTTTTAATGTAATAAAAAGTGGGATACATCCTATAAGAAAAAATATTACCCCTAAAATAAAAAACATAAAATCCTCCTTGCTTTAAATTCCACTATACTATAATATATCTGATATTTTTATATATTCAACAATTAATTAAACCAAAGAATAGTTAATAGAATTATATAGAGTAATAAAAAGAAGGAAGGGGGAGAGAGAAGCTGGATTAAACCCCCATTTTATTAATTATTTTCTGAGTAATATTTTTATAAACCTTTGCACCTTCATTATCCGAGCTATCATAAATATAAGGCCTGCCTGAGTCGGTAGAATCTACGATATCCTTATCTACTGGAATTTTGCCTAAAAGATCTACTTCAAAATCTTTAGCTGCTTTTTCCCCGCCACCTGTTTTGAATAAATTTATCTTTTCACCACAGTGTGGACATATAAAACCGGACATATTTTCCACTATTCCCAGTACTTCTACATTCATTTTTTTGGAGAAGTTGATTGTTTTTCTTGCATCAAGCAGTGCAATATCCTGAGGAGTTGTTACTATTATGGAGCCATCCATTCCTCCAAGAATTTGAGATATTGTTAAGGGCTCATCACCTGTGCCGGGAGGACAATCTACAATTAAATAATCAAGTTCAGGCCATTCTATATCCTGTAAAAACTGCTTAATTGCACCGGTTTTTAAAGGACCTCTCCATACAAGAGGAGTATCGGGACTATCCAAAAAGGATGCGATGGTGACTGCATATACATTTTCAACTACCTTTATAGGAGTTGGTCTGCTATCATTTTTCGGTTTGCCCAGTTTTTCTCCTTCAATACCCATTAATTTGCCTATAGAAGGGCCGTGGATATCTACATCGAGGATTCCTACAGTTTTTCCCTGAAGGGCTAAACCATAAACCAGATTGGTGGCTACAGTACTTTTCCCAACTCCTCCTTTACCGCTCATTACTATAAGTTTTTTCTTAATTCTTTCCAGATTTTCCTTCTGCATTTGTTCTTTTTTTTCTTGTTCTTTTTTATTATTTTGCCTTTTATTATTCATAAGCACCTCCATCTATGTTTATGCACATATGTGCATAAAAATAGTAATGAATTTTAGTTTAATGTCAACTTTTTTCTTGTGTAAATTAAGATATAATCTATACTATAATATGAATTCTATGGAGGATTATGAACATTTCAATATTAATCGATTTAATAAAAAATAGGTACAATTCGAAAATAATAATTCAGCCACATGATTTTCCCGATTATGATGCATTGGCAAGTTCTTTTGGTTTGAAAAAATATCTTCAGAATTTTGGTATAAAATCTTTGATATATTTTGATGGATTTTTATCACAATTTATAAATGAAGAATTTCTTGAATATTTGGATATTCCCTATACTAAAAATATTTATGTGGAAAGTAATTTCGAAAGTTTCAATGCTGTTGTAACTGTAGATACAATGCCTGAAAATACTAATATAACAAAAATAAACGGAAAGGAATATATAGGATTTATCGATCACCATATTCATAATACTAAAGATAAAGATTATCACTTTGAAATCTATGAAAAATCAGCGGCAGTATCAAGTATTATTATTGAATTATATAAAAACAATCCCGGGATTGAAATAAGCGATAATGTGGCTAATTCACTGGCTATAGGTCTATTAACAGATACAAATTCACTATCCAGGGGGGTTGAAAAAAATGACTTGCTTAATTATTACTACTTATTTAACAAAATTGATACAGAATATGTCAATTACATTGTGAGAAATAAGATATCTGTAGATGATCTGAGTTACTACTACAGGGCAATAAAATCTTTAAAAATGTTTGGAGAAATCGGATTAATTATTATTGATAAGGTTTCTAATAGAAATATTGTAGGTATTATAGGAGATTTTTTCATATCGTTGAAGGAGTTATCTGTTATTATAATGGTAAATAGAATGGATGCAGGAACATATATTTCCATTAGAAGCGAAGACGATCGCTATAAAGCTAATAGCTTAATCAAATATATAGTTAAAGATATTGGTCAGGGCGGAGGACACACATATATGGCAGCAGGATATACTGATAAAAAACTGCAGTATGATTTTTTCAAAAAGGTAATAGGGGATGTAAAAAATAATTTTAAACAGTAAAGGGGATATTATGAAAAAGTTGGTGATGGGTTTTGTTTTATTATTTGTTTTATTTTTTATTTTATCTGGATGTGCGCAGAAAGATTTTAGATTAGTAAAAGATTATTATCCTGCCACAATTGATACACCAAATGAAGTTAGTGTTGTACCTTCTTTTCCATCAAAACAAAAAGAAGGAGCTGTAAGGAATGTATTGTCGATTAGATTGAAAATAACCAATAATTCAAAAAGAGCTATAAATATTGACCCTTCAGATATTTATCTTATGGTGGGAACCGAGATGCATGCAACTCTTCCAGCAGAGTCGGTTCTTCCTTCAAGACAGGATAGTGACTTTGTTCTTTCGGGACAGACTTTACGGCCTAATGAATCAATTCGAGGTATTGTATATTTTCCCAAAACATCAGTAGAAAAGATAAAAGAAGAAAGGGTATTTAATTTAAACATAGATCTAGGACAGGGTAAAAAGGCAGTTGTAGTTTTTCAGAAGTAATAAAAATGAAAAACTGAGGGGTAGAGAAATAGGAGGTCCTATTTCTCTAAATACTCCTCATCTGAGTCCTGAACATCAAAATCTTCTTCTGTATCTTCCATATCCTTTATTTCTTCCTTTTTTGATAGGTCAACAGTGATTCTATCTCCCCCGGATTTTGGAGGTGCAATTTCATAATTCATGCTTCTAAAGATTTGGAAAATATTTTTTTTCAATCTGTCAAGGTCCCCGGCATAGATAATTTCATACTGGGCAGTTGTTGAGGTACTTGATCTTTGGTTAATATTTTTTATCCCGTGTGTCTTGTTTAATTCGGATTTAAATTCAATTAGAGATGAAAAATCATTTATGTTTCTTATTTCAATAATTATAGGTCTTCCGGAAACAGTTTCTGACTCCCATCTTTTTATCAATTTTTTTGTTAGGTTCTTGGCAAGAAGTTTTCCACCTTTAGTTCCTGCTTTGATTTTTGCAAACTCAGCTGAATCCTTGTCCACTCCTATGGTTTTTTGTTTTTCTGAAGCATAAATTTTTGCCGTAGAAGTATTTACTAATTTCCCAGAGAGCATAAGACGTGCCTTATGGAAAACTGATGTTTTGCTAATTTTTGTGGGAACGATATCATAGATTAATACATATTCAGCCTGGTTGTTGAGTCCAAATTTTGATGCTTCTCTTAAGACCTCCTCAGAGGAGGAGAATTTTCTATACATGAATTGTGTGGATATTTTTTTATCAACAACAGGGAACTCCTTTTCGGTAAGGAATTCAATTATTCCGTCATAAGCTGCTTTAGCTACTGCATTCTCCGGATCATTTAATGTGTTTTTTGATGCTGTATCGAGCATAACAATTATTCTTGGGTTACCCATTTTTTGTCGTAATATGCCCAATGCATCTAGATCGTTTTTTAGATCTCCCTGGGCTACTACAGCGCTGATTTTTACTTCCCAGTTCCCATCAGTTTGTTTTTTAGAGGATAGAATTTCAAAACTTTTTATGTAACCTCTGGATCTTGAAAGAATCTTATCCTTAACAAGCATAAAGTTTTTTGTTAACGTTTCCGAGTCAACAAAAGAACCTATACCCTTTTCAATTGCGTTTCTTTGGGCTGCCGTTTCTGCTTCCTTCTTGGACGGCCCTATTCCTGTAGCCTGGACCTGCTGTTGTGCAATGATTACTGTAAAAAGAATACTGACAATAAAGACTAAAACACAATATTTTTTCATAGGTTCCTCCCATTAACTTTTTTCATTAAAGAAACGAATAGTATTACCAAGTACTGCAGGTTCCTCTTTTAAGTTTAGATTCATTCTTGCAGGTATTTCAAAAAGTAAGTCATCTACTTGTCCATCATACCAAACCATAAACGAAGCTACATTACCAGCCTTCTTATCAAGTTTGATTCTATTAGTCATATCTTTTAGAGTTCTTCTAATTTTAGCAAGTTCCCCGAATGAATAATCATAAAAGACAAGTTTATAGGGTCTACCATCTGCAACGTAGTCTTTCCAGAAAAGACGAAGCTTATTCATAACATCATCCATGGAGCTATTCACTGCTTCTTCTATTCCTGCAGAAACTGAAGCATCTTTAGAGCTTAGTGTATAGGGTTGGCTATATCCGGTTTGAGAGGCTATATGTTCACCTGTCATTACGGTATAAGCACTTATTGTAACACTTACTTTAAATGCAGAAAACCCTTCTTTTGCAGCTTTTTCAACATTTCCTATTACCTTAATGTAAAAATCAGCACGGGTATTTCTTGCTAGCTGAAGTATTATGTCTTCTTCTCCTGTTTCAAGTTCCTTGGATTTAGATAGGTTTATAATCTCTTCATTTTCCTGAATTTCAGTTATTTCTTCTTCCCCAATTACAGGAATATGCTGGTTTTGAAGATAAGAAGCTATTTTGGCATATGCTTTTTCTTTATTATTTATAAAAAGTTCATCAGAATCTTTTTTGTCAATTATCGGCATTATTGAGAAGTTATCGAGCTGCTTTCTTAAATCTTTTGATGATTTAATTATTCCCATGGTTTCTAAATCTTTTCTCAAACTCTCTTTGTTGATGAGCATTTCTATGGTCATGATCAGATCGTAATCTTTGCCTCTGTATTCTCCATCTGCTTCCATTTTTTTCTTTATATCGTATTTAATTACATATTTTTCAGCATCTTTCATAATCGTGTCTTTATTTTGCTGATATTTCATTCTTTCTTCTGTCATTGTTATCATATCTGAAATTAACATATCCAGTCCGTTTTCAAAAGTTACCTGTTTGGTTTCATCTTCGTTATTGCCATAACCTCTTGCAGTAACTTTGACAGTTTTTTCATCAACTGGAACTATCTGGGCTAAGCTTAATCCTGTAAAAAATATTAATATAAGAACTAGAAATAATTTTTTTATGTACATACAATCTCCTCCTTAACTATATATTATATTAGAAAGTGAAACTTACTCCCGCATTAAAGCTTATCCCCTGCGAATTTATATCTAGAATGTCTGAATCAAATCCCGATATAGTTTCTCCTGAATAGTTTTCAATAGTCCATTTTGTAGGGTTAGAATATAAATCGATTAGTAGATTTCCATACATTGATATTTCAGGTGTTAATAAAAATTCGGTTCCAAGTTTGCCCGTAAACCCATAACCTGTTCCTTTAACTGTTACATCATCAAATGTAAAATCTGACATCTCAATATAGAAATCATTTGTTGTTACGGTGAAAATTCCAAGACCTGCACCCATGTTTATTGAAAATCTTCCCATATAGATTTTTTTTAAAATACCTAAATCAGCCATCATAGTTGTGAAATCCGGACTGATTTTAACTTGTCCTTCACTGTACTCTGTATTATATGAATCTTTAATTGCTATTAATCTTCCATTAAGGGTTAAATATAGTTCGGGTATTTTTGAAATTGGTCCGGTATCATATTCAAGGCCCAGACCAAGGGTAGGAACTAATTCGTCTATTACTGTTATTTCTTCGGGTGTTGTCAATCCGGCTATATAATCTGGAGATAATTTGTGGTTATACTTTATTCTTGTCATGCCATAATGGAAAATAAAATTCAACCCCAGTTTTGGATCTTCCATTATCTGATCCCCTTCATCGATATCTCCAATTAAAATCTCTGCTTCTGAATAATTTTTCTCTACGTTTCTAATTTTACCAAAAGCAGTCATTTTCATGGACCCATCGCTTTTATATACATATGATTTATATCTGTGATCTATCTTTATACCGTTTTCCCTTCCAAGGTCAAATCCAAACTTGTTGGAAGAAATTACTGTGGGAACAGCTTTGATTTGGAATGCTTTTATTTTTTTCATTTCAGTTCTTATAATCTCAAAAAGCCCTGTAATAGAAGATCTAAATTTTGCTTCTTCTTTTTTTTCTGTGTTGGTAAGATTTTTCATTATTTCTGAGCTGGCCTGTAAACTGCCTAGCCCTGACATTATGTTACCAAGAATACTTGTTTTGTTGTTTGCTTTTAAGGTGTTAACTTTTTCTTTGGTATCGACATTATAAATTTCAAATTCCATAAAAATATTAAAATAGATCTCATCATCCTTATTTTTTTTCTTTTCTATTTTGTTTATAATAGGAACTGCAGCATAAGAGTTGTATAGCGTATTTATTAAATCTTCAAGTGTTACCTTAGCCTCTTTAAATTTTTCATCCCTGTCGAGTCTTTTTGCTGCAATGTTTCTTGCGTTATCCCTGATGAACTTTTCTGCATTTGACAAAAAATCGGTTAAAGAATCTTTTTTATTAACTTCAAAGAAATCTATTCTTTGAAAATCTTTTACAAACATTTTAAACATCTGTTCTTTTACAAAATTCTTTCTTCTAGGATTTATAATATTTCTACTCATCCTGCTTTTGTACTGAATTGGAAAGATAAATAATGATTTTGTTTCATATTCTTTTAACTTTTGTGGAAAAATAGATATTGCAAAAACCACAACTAATATAATTAATATACCTTTTTTCATAAATAAAAGTTCGGGTCATTCTTTATTTTTTATTG
>CAZMFS010000036.1:0-10583 GCA_964565585.1 uncultured bacterium | reverse complement strand
CTTTAAGACTTTCAAGGGTTTGCTTAAATGCCGTTTCATTGAATTGACTCAGCCTTATATATCCGGTTTTTTCATTTATCATAAAATGGGCAGTAACGCTGGGAATCTCAATTTTGGCCCTTTCTATCTTAAATTCAACAATCTCTTCTATGCCCTCTCTCATGATTCCAATTGTAACTTCAGTACCGATCTTTCCCCTAAGTTTTCTCATAATTCCATCCACCGATATCCCAACAACAGATTCATTGTTAACTTCTACTATTTTATCACCAGCCTGTAATCCCTTTTGATATGCTGGAGTCCCTTCTATAGCCGATACAACAACAATATAATCGCCTCTTTTATCTATTTGTATTCCTACACCGCCAAAAGAGCCTTCAAGGTCTGAAAACAACATATCTTTTTGATCGGGATCAAGAAAAACAGTATGTTCATCAAGAGTTCCTACCATACCCCGGATAGCTTCATAAGTTATTTTTTGATCTTCGAGTTTATCGGGTTCTACATATTTTTTCTTAAGTACATGATATGCATCATTTATTAAAGAAAGATCCGCAAAAAAATCATTAAGCGGAATAATTATATTTATACTCATTAATAAAGTTATTACAAGTAATAAAAAATACCACGTTTTCTTCTTCATAATAAACTCCTTCTTTAAATCCTAAACAAATTATAAATTAAAATATAAAATTTTACAAGTAAAATCGATATCTTCGTTTTGCTTTTTAGAATTTTATGTTATTATTAAATCATGAAAAGATATTTAATTATAATACTTCTAATATTGTTATCAATTAATATTGTTTACCCACAGCCGGATAATGTAAAAACCTACAGAATACTTAATAATGAAAATAAGGTAGACATAACAAATAAAGACAATTCCAAAGTATTATTTGCTAAATTTTTTTATGAAATAAAAGAAAATAAAAGTATCAGTTCCTTTAAATATCTATTTCAGGGAATAAACAAATTGTTTGATTCAATCTATTCCACATACCTGTTGGGAACAAATATTCTTTTACTACTGTTAGCAGTATCCTTTATAGTCTTAATAATATACATTTTTTTCCTTAATTTAAAATACACCAAAACCATCCTTTTTAAAATCTTACCCGTAATATACAACAATAATGTCAACTATCTAATTAGATTAATTATCAAAATTTTTTACTATGTAATATATCTTTCAGGGGGCTGGCTTATAATAAGTATTTTCACTTTTCCCCTCTATGAAAAAAAGGAAATTAGAAAAGTTCTAATACTCTTTTTACTTGCACTACTACCTTTAATTCTCATAAATTTTTATCCCAACTTAATCAAATATCCTCTTAAGGTAAAAGAAATAAGACTTCTAAAATTAAGTGAAAAAAATGATTTAGATAGAAATGATTTGTACTTTTTAGAAAACAATAATTTTGAATATAAACAGCTTAAACACTACTTAATAGCTAAATATTATGAAAATATGCCAAACAAAAATAACAATATCTTAAACCGAATCAATAAACATTATGAATTTTTATCAAAAACTAATTTTTATTCAATGAAATTATCCAACAATCATGCCGTTGTAAATATTCAGTTGAGAAACATATCAAAAGCAGAAAGAGTTCTGGAGAATAGCCTAAATAAGCATGGTGAATCCTATATCACCTTGTATAATTTATCACAATTATACATAGTAAACAATAATATAGAACTAGCGGAACTATACTACTCAAAATCCAAAACTATTAATAAAAACATACCTGAGTTTAATACAAATAACCTGAAATATATAACAACTTCAACTTCTCAAGGAAAAATATTAAAAATTTTATTAACCAGCATTTTAACCAAAGATGAAAATTTTCCAAAGTTTCTATACTTCGTAGCTACACCTTTTATTATTATTTTATTTATTTTGATATTATCATTTATTATATCAAGATTTTCAACAAAATATAACTCCCTACAATACTGCTCCTCATGTGAAATTCCTATATTACCAGAATCATATGTGTTTAGATACTCCAGAAACAGATTTTGTCCATACTGCATGAATATAATTATAAATCCAAAATATACTAATTTAATAACACATGGTAGAAAATATATTAATAGAAACATTTTTTTAAAAAGCTTTTTAATTAATTTTTTTATACCTGGGGGAGGGCTAATATATGCTAGAAGCTGTTTAACAGGAATAATTATATCTTTCATTTCTCTCTTATTTATAATTCCATCAATGTTTAAAGATTTTATAATTACTCACTCTTTTACTGATACTGTGATTATAAGTAATTTATATATTTTTATACCCATTTTTATAATTATTAGCAATATTTTTGTATTTTACTTATTTAAAAAAAGGAAATTAGGATGAAAGAAAAAGAAACAGATATAATTTCTATTTTTGAAGAAATTGCTATTAATAATAAATCGGGGACACTGGAGATTATAGGAGATGAAAACACTAAGGATTTTTATCTATATTTTAGCAGCGGGGAGATCGTTTATATCCAGATAACCCCCTCTGAAAATAGCAAACTTCTTGGTCAAATATTATTAAACTACGGATATATAACTGAAGAAGAACTGCAGCAGGTATTAAATGAACAAAAGGATAACCCAGAAAGCTTCATTGGAGATATATTGCTTGAAAAAGATATAATAGATCAAATTACCCTATTTCAGTTATTTAAATTTAAAATACAATATGTCCTTTTCCTATTAAATGTAATAGAAAAAAAAGGAATTGAATTTAAAGAGGGTGACCTACCACAGAGAACACCACAAATTCCCTACTCTATAACATTAAAACAGATTATGAATATACAGGAAAAAATAACTCAAAACTTAAACCTTTTTAAAAATTTAGAAATTGATTTTAAGGATTTCATTAAAATTAAAAATGAACTATCAGGACCATTAAACCCTGAAGAAGAAAAAATATACGACCTTATTAGATACAATAATTACAACATAATTGATCTAATGAATAAAACTTCGGTCACAAGTCCGATACATTTATTAAATATCATAAATTCATTTATTGATAGGGATATTATAGAATTTGTAAAAAAAGAAGAAACTGTTGTAAAAGGCGGAAAAGAAAAGGAAAAACCCTCTAAAGAAGAGCCTAAAGAAGAAACTGAAGAAGAACCCAAATTCGATACAGAATTAAACAATATAATTCTAAAAAGAATTCTTACCACTCTTGAGGAACTTGTACCGGTAATAATTTTATTAATTTCTGTTTATTTTATTGGAATTAATTTAGCTAATAATGATTCCTTATTAAATAATATTTCCAACAAATTTGGTTCAAACACCCTAAAAAGAGAACAAACAGTTGAGATATTAAAAATAATCCAATATCACAAAAGAAACAACCTCACGAACTTTCCCCAAAAAGATAGGTGGGGAAGCGAAATTGTTATACAGAACAACTTGATTATTTCAAGAGGCAAAGACCAAAAACTTAACACCTCTGATGATATTAAACTAAGAATTTATTAAATTCTGGAGACAGATTTTCAAAAACTGCCCCCAGAAAAAATTTATCTCTATTCTGAAATAACTATTACATCTACTCTTCTATTGTTCTTTCTTCCCTCGGCAGTATTATTTGTATCAATAGGCATATCTTCACCGTATCCTACAACAACCATTCTATCTTCTGGTATGTCGTTATTAATCAGATAATCTTTAACAATATTTGCTCTATCAAGAGATAACTTGTAGTTTGTCTGAGCTGCACCTCTGCTATCGGTATGTCCTTCCACCCTAATTTTAATTGATTTTTTCTCTTTCATCATTTCGATAACTTCATTAAGCTCTTTTTTAGCTTTTGATGTTAGTTCTGAAGAACTAGTTTCAAAATGAATTCTCGCAGCTATGAATATTTCCGGCATTTTAACTTCTTCTTTTTGTTCTTCTACAACTTTTTTGCCTACAGGAATATTCACAAGAACGCTTTTACCGGTATTTCCAGCCTTATCTGTTATTTTACAGTAAGCTGTAAGTTCTTTTCCTTTTTCGGGGTATTTATCCTTCTCATAAATTCCATTCCATTTAAAGGTATCTTTAAATCCATCATAACTAATTGTATCAATTATCTCTTCATCTTTCTTTATAACAATATTGGTCTTAGTTACTTCAACAGGTTCCATGAGGGTTACCATAAACTTAAATTTCTCAGATCCCGGATGAAGTTTATCAGGCATAAATGTTAAATCAACGCTTGGTGCCTTTCTCATGATTTCAAATTTTACTTTTTGAGAACTACCTTCATTACCGTATTTATCTTCAATTTTTGCTACTGCATAATACTTTCCATCCTGAAGTCTCTTATTATCATCATCTTTTCCACCCCAGGTAATTTGTTTAGGAATTGATTCTTCACCACTAAACCTTTTTACCGGTTTAGCAGTTTCATCATATATATCCAATTTCCAGTTATCAATCTCTTCAATATTTTTTGGACTCATAAAGAATAATATTTGATCTCTGTTTCCATCTCCATTAGGAGAAAAATGCTTATAATTAGATTTTAGACCTATTTCAGGTTCAAACTCATATGTAGATTTTTTTACACCTTCTCCAGTATAAGCTAAGTCAAAACTAATAGAATTTCCTGTATAATCACTCCCTAATGCATAGGAAATATTTGCTTCAAATCCGCCTGTTTTAAAACCAAGTCCCATTGTAATCTGTTCTTTTGGGTTATAAATATTGTAATCTATACCCGGTAGATCCTCATAATCTGAATAAACAGAATCTACAGCTCCATCTGGATCATAAGTAAATGCACTCTTATCCTTCATCTTTGTGATTTTTGAATCAACAAATCCAAGCCTAAGCGCTAATCGTTCATTCAATATCCATTCTTCTAAACCGAAACTCATTCTATTTGAATCAGCGTGGTTTATCAAATAATCACCGGCTAAATTCATTTTAGCATCTTTTTTAAATAAAACATGATTTATTTCAAGCCCTGCTCCAAAATATGTTCCCATAGCAACGTCTACAGGAGCTATTAAATCTATAACAGATCCTCCAAGATTAAAAAAAGTCTTTTCTCCTAATTGGAATCTAGCAAGCATTGATAAATCGGCTCCAAAGCCAGTTCCAATCTTGTCTTTTGTTATAGGTTCGCTTCTATAATCGTATAATATTGTTTGATCTACATATTTTCCGGTAAACCCCAGTCCCAGTTTTGTTTTAGGAGTTAAATTAACTTTTCTTGCAAGAGTAAAGTAAAGAGTTGATGAATAATTTTTTGTCAAACTTAACTCATTCCACTGCTCGGAAACACCTCTTTTTGGAAGCAACAGATAATTATTTATTCCTGTAATATTTACCATAAACCAATCTTTTAAAGGAAAGTTGACGCTACCATAGTAACTTTGGGCAGTATAGCTTTCAAAATCATCATTGTAATAAAACATGCTCATCCCACCAGCTACATCAAATCCTTTTAGGAATGCATCTTTGGCATGATTGTTAAGGTTCAAAGGCTTATTCATTACACCAATTGAAGCTCCACCCATTCCAAACGAATATCCATCCATTTGCAAAATTCTTGTATTCTCATATAAATAAGATGTCTCCCAGTTTCCATCTTTTGCAAAAAATGGTGAAACTATTAAAAAAAATAATACTGTTATTATTAAAACTTTCTTCATAAATCCCCCTTTCGGTTCATTTTCCTATTCTTAATCGCTCTGCAAGAAAATATGGAAGTCCAGCATCATTTATCTTTTTCATAGCTGTATTTACATCGTATTCATATCGATTGACATCTACTGTATCTCTCTTTGTATCTAATATCAAATATGAAGGCATAAAGTTTCCATCTCTGGGCTGTCCAATACTTCCTGGATTAAGTATATATTTATATCCTTCCAATAAATCCCACTGCTCTTTATTAGGATAAAGATCTATTATTTTATCCTCCTGTTTTCTATAAATAAAAAATCTTAGACTATGGGTGTGACCAACAAATATAAACTGTTTTTCGAGTTTTTTAAAATAATAATCAGCAATTGATTTATCATGGATGTAGTTCCATTCTTCAATATCACTAGGTGTTGAATGATAAAAAAAGTACTTATCATTAATCTGATATGACAGTTGTAATTTTTTTATATAACTTATATGAGAATGATTAAGCTGGTCTCTTGTCCATAATATGGCTTCATAAGCCATATTATTAAAAAATCTGATATCTGTAAAGTTAACTACAGCTGAGTCGTGATTACCCATAAGATTGTGAATCCTAAAACCTGTCGCAATCCTTTTTTCCTCCCTGCTAAGATTTAAAGCATCTTTTCCAGACATATACATTACAGTTTCTAAACATTTTACCGGATCCGCACCGTAACCAACAATGTCACCCAGATTTATTATATGATTAATATCTTTTTTATTTAACTGTTTTAGTAAAGCTTTAAAAGCTTCATAATTTCCATGAATATCAGAAATTACAGCAAACTTCATTTTTTCTCCTACTGTTCTGTTTCAACTTTATCAAGAAAAGCATTTAGCTTTTTTGAAAATAACTTTCCAATAAATTTATCACTGATTCTTAGACTTTCAGATATTACTAGTTTTTTATCTTCACCCATAAAAACCATTTGATAAATAGAAAAATATATGATTGCTTTTTCAATGACATTCAAATTATCAAAATCACCTTTATAAAATTATGATATATATGAATCTATCTTTTCCTTATTATCAACAGTCCCGTAAAATATTTTTTCAAAATATATTTTTGATTTTTCCTTTAGGTTCGGAGCCAGATATTTATAAAACTTCTCTACAAACCCTTTTTTATCCTCATAGTCAGTAAATAAATAATTATATAGAGCCTGAAGGGCATATTCTCTGGCAATCTTTTTATATTTAATTAGTGATTTATCTACAACCATATTATTTCCGCTTTATTTTATTTTCAATATCCATTAATTCAAGCAGGGATAAAGCTGCATCCCAGCCCTTATTTCCCATTTTTGTTCCCGCTCTTTCAACTGCCTGTTCAATTGTATCTGTAGTTAATATTCCATAAGTAACAGGTTTTGTACCTTCCATACTAATTTTTGCAACTCCTTTTGATACCTCTGATGCAACGTAATTAAAATGAGGGGTATCACCCCTTATAACCGTAGCAAGGCATACTACACCATCATACTTTTTGCTATCAACAACTTTTCTTAAAAGATAAGGAATCTCAAAAGCTCCGGGAACATAATATACATCTATTAAATCATCATCTCCATCATGGCGATTAATACAGTCTCTTGCTCCTTCAAGTAACTTTTTATTAATAAATTCATTAAATCTAGATACTATTATAGCAATTTTCCTGTCTTTTGCAAGCAAATTACCTTCTATTATATTCATACATACCTCCTTAATTTTAATCAATCAATATCTTCGATTATATGACCCATTTTTTCCTTTTTAGTTTTTATGTAATCCCTATTGTATTCACAAACTTCTCCCTGAAGAGGAATTCTTTCTAATATTTCCATTCCATAGCCCGATAACCCTATCAGTTTTTTTGGGTTATTTGTTAATAATTTTATTTTTTTTACCCCCAGATCGCTTAATATCTGAGCTCCTATACCATAATTTCTAAGATCCGGTGGAAATCCCAGAGCTACATTCGCTTCAACTGTATCCATACCTTTATCCTGAAGGTGATAAGCTTTAATTTTATTCAAGAGGCCTATACCTCTTCCTTCCTGTCTTAAATATACAAGAACACCTCTTCCTTCTTCTTCAATTTTTTTCATAGCTCCATGAAGCTGATTCCCGCAATCACATTTCATGCTTCCAAATGCATCTCCGGTTAGACATTCGGAATGAACCCTAACTAATATCGGTTCATCCTCTTTAATTTCTCCCTTTATTAAAGCAACATGCTCCTGCCCATTTATTGAATTTTCATATCCATATATTTTAAACCTGCCAAATTCTGTTGGTAGATCAGCCTTAGCTTTTCTATTCATAAATTTATCTCTTTTAAGCCTGTATTGAATCAGATCTGCAATTGTAACTATAATCATATCGTGTTTTGCAGCAAACTTTTTCAATTTTGGAAGCCTCATCATAGTACCATCTTCATCCATAATTTCACAAATAACTCCGGAGGGTTTAAGTCCTGCCAGTTTTGTCAAATCTACTGCAGCTTCAGTATGTCCCGCTCTCTCTAATACGCCACCAGGTTTAGCCTTTAAAGGAAATATATGTCCAGGCACTACTATATCTTCCTTTGAAATATCATCTTTAATTGCTGTTTTTATAGTATGAGCTCTATCATGAGCCGATATTCCTGTTGTAACTCCATGTTTTGCCTCAATAGATTGAGTAAAAGCTGTATCATGCATAGATTCATTATCTTCGGCCATCATTTTTAAGCCTAGTTTCTCTACCCTTTTTTCGGTAAGAGAGAGGCATACAAGTCCTCTCCCATATTTTGTCATAAAATTTATATCTTCAGGAGTAACTTTTTCAGCAGGGATAATTAGGTCTCCCTCATTCTCTCTGTCCTCATCATCAATAACAATAATCATTTTGCCTTCTTTAAACTTTTCTATGGCTTTTTCGATACTGCTTATTTCTTTCTCCTTTACCATTTTTTAAGTACCTCCCTTAAATTTTTGTCTTTATTGTTTATATTTTTGGTTTTATTTTCATAAAATCTATAAATATACTTTCCTAATAAATCATATTCCAAATTGACAGGATCTCCAATACTTTTATTTTTAAAATTTGTGTTTTTATATGTATGCGAAATTAGCCCTACAGTAAAACTTCTTTTGCTAAGCTCTGCAACTGTCAGGCTTATTCCATCTACAGCAATAGAACCTTTTTTTATAATAAAATTTTTATAGTTAGAGCTGAAAGAAATTTCAAAATTAATATTTTCTCCTGTTTTATTAATATTCTGAATTGTTCCAACTTCATCAACATGCCCCTGCACAAAATGCCCGTCCAATCGATCGTTTGCTTTTAACGACCTTTCAATATTTATATCTTCATTAATTTTTAATTTGTTAAAATACGATTTCTCTAAAGTCTCCTTCATATATTCAAAATAATATATCTCTTTTTTTATATCTGTAACTGTTGAGCAAACACCGTTACAGGATATAGAATCTCCAATGTTTACAGACTTTAATCCATGTATTTTTATTCCAATAAAGAGCTTACTTCTTTTTCTCTTAATTTCTTTTATTTTTCCAACTGTTTCAATCAATCCAGTAAACATTTTCGCGGTATCCTTTCAGCATAATATCATTACCAAAAGATATATGCTCTATTTTTTTCAGTTTTATTGAATCTTTTATCTTATTTATCCCGCTAAAATTTAGAGGAGGAATTCCTTCTCCTATAAATTTCGGTGATATATAAACATTTATTTCATCATAGTACTTATTTTTTACAAACAAGCTTAATGTTTTTGACCCACCTTCTACTAAAAGAGAGTGAATCTTTTCTCTATGAAAAACTTTTTCCAAAAATTCCAAAATTTCATCGTTTTTCTTATCAAATTTATATATTTTAACAATCCCTCTTTTATCGTATAAATCATTGGGGGTAATTAAAACTGCCTCTCTATCAAATATATTATAATCAAACGAACTTATTTCTCCAACCATATCAAGAATAAACGGCTTAGGCTGAAAGCCTTCCTTATAAAGCCTGGCTGTCAACCTTGGATCATCTGCAATGACAGTGGAACTTCCGACAAGAATTCCCTGATTGTTGTGCCTTGACTCATGAACCATTTCCCTACATTCCCGGCTTGATATCCATTTGGAGTCCCCTTCAACTGTTGCTATATAACCATCAAGGGTCATTGCATATTTTAACAGAATATAAGGCCTCTTTTTTTCAACATATGTTAAAAACTTTCTATTTACCTCGATAGCCCTTTTTTTAAGTATGTTTATATATACCTCGACTCCAGCTTTTTTAAGTTTAACTATGCCATCTCCTTTTACATTTTCATGAGGATCAGAAATGCCGATAAAAACTCTGGAAATACCTTCAGAAATTATTTTATCCACACAGGGAGGAGTTTTCCCCATATGACTGCATGGCTCCAGATTAACATATAGATCAGCTCCCTTACATGAGCCCTTTACATTATCAATTGCCTTAGGTTCTGCATGTTTCTTGCCAAATTCTTTATGATACCCTTCTCCTGCTATTTCATTATTTTTGACTACTACAGCCCCCACATAGGGATTGGGCTGAACTCTTGCATCGGCTTTTTGTGCAAGCTCTAAGGCTCTTAGCATATACTTTTTATTAAATTCCTCCACTATATAAACTCCTGTATTCCTCCAAAGCAAACCTATCTGTCATAGAGGATATATAATCTCCAATAGTTCTATCCAGTCCAATATCATCTATTTCATTTTGATACTTAACAGGCATAATCCTTGGATATTTTCTATAGGCTTTATAAAGCTCCTTTATACAACGTTCTGCTGATACTCTCATTCGCATAACTCTCGGATGATTATACATTTTCTCGAATAAGAACTCCTTTAACTGTCTTCTGTTTTCATCAACTT
>CAZMFS010000035.1:0-10795 GCA_964565585.1 uncultured bacterium | reverse complement strand
AACAGATGAGTTTCTCAATACGATATACAGAATAATGAAATAAATTAAGAAGGAGCCTTTATGCCCTATCAGGGATGTAATTTTTTAAATTTTGGTTTTGGAAATTATTTAATAAGTTATTTTATTTTAGCAATTTTAGTAGTTTCATCACTTGTAATACTTAAAAAAAGCAATCTACTAAAACATATAAAACAAAAAGCTAGGGAAAATACCAATCCAGTTGATATATTAAAAGAGAGACTTGCTAAAGGAGAAATTACAAAAGAAGAGTTCAACAACTTAATAGACAAAATAAAATAAAGGTTTAAGGCGGTGATTTTATGGATAAAGATAAAAAAACAAAAAGAGAAAAAATAGATATTAGAGGTATGAGCTGTGCAAACTGTGCAATAAGTATCGAAAAAGGACTTAAAAGTAAAAAAGGTGTAAAAAGTGCCAAAGTTAATTTTGCTTCTGATAGTGCATCCATTGAATATGATAAAAATAATTTGAGCAGAGAAGAGATTGATAAAGTTATAGAAAATCTCGGATATAAAGTAATAAACAAAAAATCAAAAAAAGAAGGTTCGACTGATTTAAATATAAAAAATATGACTTGTGCCAACTGTGCAATAACAGTTGAAAAAACATTAAAAAAGCTAAACGGAGTAAAAAAAGCATCAGTAAATTTAAACTCTGAAACAGCTCATATTGAATACGATGGTACTGTTACTGATGAAAATCAAATGATTAAAGCAATTGAAAATGTGGGTTATAAAGCTTCAAGAAAAGAAGTTACCAATTATGAAGAAAAGGAAAGAGAAAAGAAAAAGGAAATTTATAAACTAAGAAATAAAGTTATAATATCTGCACTTCTGAGTTTTCCGCTTCTTCTTGCAATGATATTTAATTTTATCGGTATTGATTTTCAGCTTCTTCATCAGCCTTGGTTTCAGCTGATACTGGCAACACCTGTTCAGTTTTTTATCGGTAAAAGATTTTATAAAAATGCTTATCACAGTTTGAAAGCAAAATCTGCAGGTATGGATACATTAGTAGCTATGGGAACTTCTGCTGCATATTTTTTCAGCATCTATACAGGCTTCATTAAGGATATTCCTGCTGGAGGTCATAGAGAGCTTTATTTTGAAGCTTCTGCTATTTTAATAACATTAATTCTTTTTGGAAAATATCTTGAAGCCGTAGCTAAAGGAAAAACCTCTGAGGCAATCAAGAAATTAATGAATTTACAGCCCAGAAAAGCAAAAGTTCACAGGAATAATGAAATCATTGAAGTTCCTATAGAAGAAGTAAAAGTTGGAGATAAGGTAATTGTTAGACCCGGTGAAAAAATAGCAGTAGATGGCAAAGTAATTGAGGGAAAATCAACAGTTGATGAAAGTATGATAACAGGAGAAAGTATGCCTGTTGAAAAAACCAAAAATGATAATGTTATTGGAGGAACTATTAATAAAAACGGATCAATTACATTTAAGGCTACAGGTGTTGGAAAAGATACTGTTTTAGCAAATATTATAAAAATAGTAGAAGAAGCACAGGCTAACCAACCCCCTATTCAGCGTTTGGCGGACAAAGTTTCATCTATATTTGTTCCTGCAGTAGTCTCAATATCTATAATAACATTTATTCTATGGATGATTTTTAACGGAGATTTGAATATGTCATTTATAGCAGCTGTATCTGTATTGGTTATTTCGTGTCCATGTGCTTTAGGACTGGCAACACCAACTGCAATTATGGTAGGTACAGGACTTGGAGCAAAAAATGGAATTCTTATAAAAAATGCTGAAAGTCTTGAAACTGCTCACAAAATAAAAAAAATAGTATTTGATAAAACAGGTACAATTACAAAAGGTAAACCGGAAGTCACTGATATTATACCCTTAAATAATTTTGATAAAAATGAAATATTAAAATTAGCAGCTTCAATTGAGCAGAAATCAGAACATCCATTGGGAGAAACTATAGTAAAAAAAGCAAATAATGAATTAGGTGGTCTTTATAAAGTTAAAAATTTTAAATCTATTACAGGAAAAGGGGTTAGCGGAAAAATCAACAATAAAAAACTTGTTATCGGCACAAAATCCCTTATGAAACAAAACAACATTGAAATAGCAAAACAAGAAGAAATTGAAAAAATTGAAAAAGAGGGGAAAACAGCAGTTTTAATCTCAAAGAATGATCAAATTATTGGAATTATCGGAATAGCCGATACTATAAAAGAGGATTCAAAAGTAGCTATAGAAAAAATAAAAAAGATGGGAATCGAAGTTTATATGATTACAGGTGATAATCAGCGCACAGCCGAAGCTATAGGGAATAAAGTAGGTATTGATAGTAATAATATTCTTGCAAAGGTATTACCTGAAAATAAAGCAAATAAAATAAAAGAACTAAAAAATGATAAAAAAACTGTGGCAATGGTGGGTGATGGAATTAATGATGCACCTGCACTTGCAACAGCGGATATCGGTTTTGCTATAGGAAGTGGAAGTGACATTGCAATCGAATCAGGAGATATCGCTTTGATGAATAACAGCTTAAAAACTATTGTCTCAGCTATAAAACTCTCCAAAAAAACTATAAATAAAATAAAACAAAATCTATTTTGGGCATTTTTCTATAATACTCTCGGCATTCCGGTAGCAGCACTGGGATTTTTGTCACCTATCATTGCCGGAACGGCAATGTCCTTTAGTTCTGTTTCAGTAGTATCCAATTCTTTATTACTAAAAAGATATAATCCAAAAAAATAAGGAGGTTAAGAATGGAAAATACATTTACAGTAAAGGGAATGTCTTGTGAACACTGCAAAAAATCAGTTGAAAAAGCTTTAAATTCTCTAAAAGGAATAAAAAATATTGATGTAGATCTAAAGCAGGAAACAGTTACTATAGAGCATGATAAATCTGTTACATTTAAAAAAATGAAAAATATTGTTAAAAATGCAGGTTATAAATTAATTAAGAATTAAGAGTTAAGAATTAGTTTGTAAAACAAAAATAAATAACTATAATCTAATAAAATTAATAACCAGGAGGTATTTAATGAGTGATGATCTTTGGGTATATTCGGATAAGGTAAAAGAGCATTTTACAAATCCGAAAAACATTCTAGAAATTGATGAAGAAAAATATGATTACGATGGAAAAGGCCAGGTGGGTTCACCAGCCTGCGGAGATATGATGGTAGTCTACATAAAAGTGGAAAATGATAAAATTAAAGACTTTAAGTGGAAAACATTTGGATGTGCATCCGCAATAGCTTCTACCTCTGTACTTTCAGAAATGGTTACAGAATCTGGAGGAATGAGCTTAGAGAAAGCTTACGAAATAACACCCGAACAAATAATAAAAAATTTAGAAGGACTCCCTGCAAATAAAATCCATTGCTCGGTTTTAGGGGATAAGGCATTAAGAACGGCTATAGATAATTATTTCAAAAACCAAAATAAGAAGAACCCTTATAAAGATGAAGATGTGGAAATTGTATGTGAATGTTTTAATATTTCAAAAGAAGATATAAGAATGGAAGTACTTGAAGGAGCAACCAACTTTAACATTCTACAGGCTAGAACAAAAATTGGCACCCAGTGTGGAAAGTGTATCGATAAGACAAAAAAATTACTGTCAAAATTTGTAGATAAATATTACAAGGATAAGGTATACAATCCAGATGATGAATAAAAATTAAGGAGGTCATGATGGAAATTTATCTTGATAATAATGCTACCACTCCCCTTCATCCAGAAGTAAAAAAATCAATTAAGTCTTTCTTGGATAATTACGGAAATCCAAGTTCTATGCATGAAACAGGTAGAGCTGTCAGAAAAAGAATAGAAGAATCGAGAAAAAGAATAGCAAACTTTTTTGATGCAAAAAAAGAAGACATAATATTTACTGCCAGTGGTTCAGAATCTGATAATACAGTACTAAAATCAGTACTTTTTAAGGACTATGATTTTACACCTCATGTTATTACAACAAATATAGAACATCCAGCTGTTGGTAAAACCGCAAAATTTCTGGAAAAACAAGGAATAGAAGTAACCTATCTGAAGGTTAATGAAGATGGTATTATAAAACCCCGGCAGGTCCTTGAATCCATTAAGGAGAACACTATTCTCGTATCAATAATGTGGGCCAATAATGAAATCGGAACAATACAGCCAATTAAACAAATTGGTAAAATTCTTAAGGATAAAGATATAATGTTTCATAGCGATGCAGTTCAAGCAGCAGGTAAGATTAAATTAAGTCTTAGGGAATCCCATCTTGATTTTGCATCTTTCTCCGGTCATAAAATATATGCACCAAAGGGAGTAGGAGTTTTATATATAAAAAATTTCAATGAAAGAAAAAATATTCTATCCCCTTTAATTCACGGAGGTCATCAGGAAAGCGGATTTAGAGCTTCAACTGAAAACACAATAGGTATAATAGCAATGGGTAAAGCATGTGAATGTTTAAATAATGAATTAGATGAAGAAATCAAACGAGTAAAAAAACTAAAAGATAAATTTGAAAATATGGTAAAAGATGAAATTGGTGATATAATAATTAATGGTGAAAAAGCCAGAAGATTACCGGGAACATCAAATATTACATTCAAACGAATAGAAGGAGAATCAATACTTTTAAGACTGGACTTAAATGGAATTAGAGTGTCCACAGGAAGTGCCTGCTCAACAGGTAGTCTCGATCCATCACATGTTTTGATGGCAATATCAAATAATGCAGAAGTTGCTCACGGTTCCGTAAGATTTAGTTTTGGAAGAACAAATAGCATGGAAGATGTTGAAAAAACCATAAAAATATTAAAAAGAGAGATTTCTACACTAAGAAAAATAAGCCCTATTAAATAATAGCAAATATTTTATAATAAAAAATATGATGAGATGATATAATTATAAGTTGATTTTAAAATAGTTATTATTATAATATTATAAAGGTTTTTTATTGAAAAATTTTACATTGTTGGAGGAAAAGATGTTTGACAGCACTAACTTTTTGGTCTATTATAATTTTGAACTTATTACAATATAGAAAGGGGGAAATAATGGAACCTGTTAAATTAAAGGAAAATATTTACTGGGTTGGAGGAATTGATTGGGATCTTAGAAATTTTCACGGTTATTTGACACAAAGAGGTTCGACATATAATGCGTATTTAATTATAGATGATAAAATCACCCTTATCGATACAGTAAAACACTACCTCTATGAAGAAATGATTGAAAGGATATCTAAAATCATCGACCCTTCAGAAATTGACTACTTGATTTCTAATCACGTGGAAATGGACCATTCAGGCAGCATACCTTATTTGATGAAGGAAATACCTGATGCTCAAATAATCGCTTCTCCAAACGGAGTAAAGGGACTAAAAAAACACTATAAAGATAAATATAATTACAAAAAAGTACAATCCGGGGACTCGATAAATTTAGGAAATAACAACTTACAGTTTTTATTAACCCCTATGGTTCACTGGCCCGATAACATGGTTACATACTGTCCGGAAAAGAAAATACTATTTTCAAACGATTCTTTTGGCCAGCACATTGCAAGCTCTGAAAGATTTGATGATGAATATCCAAAACACATAATTATCGAGGAAGCAAAAAAATACTATGCTAATATTGTTCTACCTTACAGCTCTCAGGTTCAAAAGGAATTAAAAAATGCATCAGAATTAGATATAGAGATAATTGCCCCAAGTCACGGTATAATTTTTAGAGAATATATTCCTGAAATAATTGATTACTATAAAAAATGGTCTTCCAATGAGACTGATAAAAAAGCGGTAATAATATATGATACAATGTGGAAATCCACCAAAAAAATAGCATATGCCATCCAAAATGGTTTTGAAAAATCAAACTATAATACCAGAATGCTAAATTTGCAAAAAAATCATATATCTGACATTATGACCCAACTTTTAAATTCGGAATATATTTGTGTAGGCTCACCGACATTGAACAATAACATGATGCCGAATGTTTCATCATTCTTAACCTATTTAAAGGGATTATCCCCAAAGAATAGAAAAGCTATTTCCTTTGGTTCATACGGATGGGGAGGTCAAAGTGTTGGCCTTATTGAAAATGAGTTAAAAGATTGCGGATTTGAAACCCTTGAAAAAATAAAAATTAACTATATACCTAGTAAAAGTGAATTAATTGAAATTGAAAACCGTATATCTGAAAATATAAATTAATATAAGAATCTTTTGAAAGGAGGTGCTTATTTATGCAAAAGTATGAATGCACTGCTTGTGGTTATATTTATGATCCTGAGAAAGGTGATCCAGATGGAGGAGTAGAACCAGGAACTCCTTTTGAAGAGATCCCGGACGATTGGGTATGTCCAGTTTGTGGAGTTGGTAAAGACATGTTTGAACCAGTTGACTAATTATATACAAAGATGGGAACTCTCATCTTTATTTTTTAAAAAGGAGTAATTATGCCCAAAATTTTATTTTCAAAAATCATCGAATTTGCAACCGGAATTGAAGAAGATGGTCATGATTATTATAAAAAAATTGCATCCAAGATAAAAGACCAAAATGTTAAACAAATTTTTAACTCTTTAGCTGAAGCTGAACTGAGACATAAAAAAATTTTTAATAATATGCTCTCGGATAAAAAAGTTGAAATCAATACCGATCTTTTTCCCGAGGAGTATTACTTTGAATACGCATCAAAAGTAATTTTTGACAACGATAAACTATCTAATGAATATGAAATGATTGAAACTCCTATTGATGCTTTAGATTTTGGCATACGTAGAGAACTTGATACAATTTTATATTATCAGGAGCTTAATAGAATGCTCAAAGAAGATAATATCATTAATCAAGTTGAAAACATAATAAAAGAAGAGAGAAGGCATTTTATGAAGCTAAGTAATTATAAAGAGGAACTAGAAAGTAAAAATTAAGGAGGTTATTATGGCTAGAAAGTATGAAGTATATAAGTGTGAAATTTGCGGTAATATTGTTGAAGTATTACACGGTGGAAAAGGTCAACTTGTTTGCTGTGGAGAACCGATGAAATTAATGGAAGAACAAACCGATGACTCATCAACTGAAAAACATGTACCTTATATTGAAGAAAAAAATGGAAAAACAATTGTTAAAGTAGGAGAAAATACTAGCCATCCGATGGAAGAAAAACATTATATCGAATGGATAGAATTACAGGTAGACGGAAAAAGTTATAAAAAATATCTAAAACCTGGAGATGAACCTAAAGCAGTTTTTGAAATAACCGGAGATAACTTAAAAGCAAGAGAATACTGCAATGTTCACGGACTATGGAAAGGATAAGGATGGTTTATGTTATCAGATAATATGGAAAAAGCATTAAATAAACAGATTAATAAGGAATTATATTCATCCTATCTGTACTTTGCAATGGCAGCAGATTTAGAGGATAAAGGCTATGCGGGTACAGCTCACTGGATGGAATCACAGGCTCAGGAAGAAATTTCACATGCCATGAGAATTTATAACTTTATTAACGAAAGAGGGGGAAGAGCTGTTCTTGAAGCTATAGACAAACCCAAAAAAGAATGGAGTTCCATAAAAGAAATATTTGAAGACTCACTGGAGCATGAGCAAAAAATTACAGCTTCAATTAACGCTTTGATGGATATAGCAATTGAGGAAAATGATTATGCAACAAAATCTTTTTTGAACTGGTTTGTTGATGAACAGGTAGAAGAAGAAGATACTGTTAATGAAATACTGGATAAAATAAATCTAATTGAAGACAGCAAAAACGGAATGTACAATCTTGATAAAGAACTCGGTCAGCGCCCCCTGATGTGTGAATTTGTTTCGGAAGATGAAGATTAATTAAACAATATCTTTGAAATTATAACCTTTTGAAGGAGGTTGTTGTTATGGAAAAAAAAGAAAACGAAAAAAAGCAATACCAAATAGGTGATAAGTTTCCAGAGGTTGAGGTTAAAACAACTCACGGTAAAATTAAACTGCCCAATGATTACAAAGGAAAATGGCTTATTTTATTTAGCCATCCGGGAGACTTTACTCCTGTATGTACAACTGAATTTTATGCATTCCAAAAAAGGTATGATAAATTTAGAGAATTAAACACCGAGCTAATCGGATTAAGTGTTGATCAGGTTTTTGCTCATATCAAATGGGCAGAATGGATTGAAGAAAATCTTGGAGAAAAAATTGAATTTCCAATTATTGCAGATGATCTGGGAAAACTATCAAAAAAACTTGGATTAATTCATCCTCAAAAAGGTCCTAATACTGTTAGAGCTGTCTATATAATCGATCCTAGAGGAACAATTAGAGCAATTCTATTTTATCCTCAGGAGCTTGGAAGAAACATGGATGAATTTATCAGAATGATAAAAGCATTTCAAAAAGGAGAAGAAGAAAAAGTAGCAATGCCTGCTAACTGGCCCGAAAATGAACTAATCGGAGATGAAGGTATAATAGAACCAGCCAGTGATGTTGAAACTGCTAAAAAAAGACTCGAAAAATACGATTGTTATGATTGGTGGTTGTGTCATAAAAAATTAAAGTAATATCTTAGGGAGGGTACCCTCCCTTTTCTTGAAAATAATGTAGAAAGGTGATTTATAAATGTCAGATATTAAAGGAACCAAAACTGAAAAAGAATTATTAAAAGCTTTTGCAGGAGAATCTCAGGCTAGAACGCGGTATTATCTTTTTGCTCAAAAAGCTAGAAAAGAGGGCTATGAAAAAATTGCGGCTATTTTTGAAGAAACTGCTATGAATGAACGAGAACACGCTAAAAGATTCTTTAGCTTTCTTGATGGGGGAATGACAGAAATTACTGCTTCATATCCAGCAGGAAAAGTTGGAACAACCGAACAAAATCTAAAAGCAGCAGCAGAAGGTGAAAATGAAGAACATACAGAACTTTATCCCCATGGAGCTAAAGTCGCTGAAGAGGAAGGTTTTCCAAAAATTGCAGCTCTATTCAGAAAAGTTGCAGAAGTTGAAGAACATCATGAAGCTAGATATCTAGAACTTATGAACAAAGTTAAAAATAATGAAGTTTTTAAAAAGAAATCCAAAACTGAATGGAAATGTATGAACTGCGGTTACATCCATAAAGGGGAAAAACCACCTGCAAAATGCCCTACATGTAGATATCCAAAATCTTATTTTGAAGTTCTTTGTGAAAAATTTTAATTAATCTTATTTCAGGGGGATCTCCCCCCTTTTTCTTTGTATGTTGAAATTGCTTTCGCAATTTCCGATGTTCGATATTTCGAATTTTGAGGCTCGATTCAAACTATAAATAGCAATAAATTAAGAATTTTCAAATTGTTTATTTCCCTCCTCCATTTCTTGATATGACTGCTTTTTAATCCTCTTTTCTTAACCATTCTCCATATTCAATTCCTTCTTTCCCTGCAGCTTCAATAATAGCTTTAAATTTCTCATCTGTTAACCATTCTCTTGGAGATCTTTTTTCTTCTTTTGTAAATATCCTGTCTCCAAATTCATTTTTCCATCTGTAGATGCTTTTCTCACTTACTCCTATTTCTTTGCTTAACTCTCTTATTGTTATCCCTCTTAAGTACAATTCTCTTAACTTTTTAATTTTAAAACTTTTGCTATATCCCATTTTATCTTTTTATATGTTTGTGCGATTTATGCTAACACATAAGGACAAGCTCAGCATGACAGAAAATTAAATATTCGAGTTATAAGTCTCCAGGTTTTATCCAGTCAATTGGGGTTAAGGCAAAAATTATCGAAGATAATTTTAGTTAATTATAAAAAGTGAACAGTAAATAGCTTGAATGTTAACCTTTCTAGGAAAAATTATAAAAGTCATACAAGAAGATTCCAACATTTCGCTTTTCTCCAACCGGAATATGTTTTATATAAACTATAAGTAATGAAATATTCCCGACGAAAGAAATTATACTATTGCTAAAATTTCAATTGATCTATGGTTAGTTCATCCCTAATACCATAACGGGTAAGAGCAAAATCATATTTAACCGGATCCCTTTTATTAATTTTCTTAAAATTATTTGTAATTTGAACAGCTGTTTTAAGATTAGCCTGTTTTCTATCTGTGAAGTTTAGAATTTTAGATATTTTGTACATATGCGTATCAAGAGGAATGATTAATTTGGATTCATCCAAAAAATCCCATCCTCCCGGGTCAACTTCATCTTTCCTTCCCATCCATCTTAAAAATAAAAAGAGTCTTTTACATGCAGATTTTTTTGATGGAAGGGATAGAAGCGATTTAATATCCCGGGTCTCATACCCTAATTTCGAAACAAAACATTCAAGAGTATTTAATATTTTTTTATCGTTCTCGAAATACTGTTTTTTAAAAAAATTCCCCAGAGTATCAAATTTTATTAATTTATTTTTTATAGCTAGATTAAATTCAATTAACTCTTTTTGGGTGGTAAATCGATAAACAAAATTTTTAAATTTTTCTTCTAATATTTCACGATTGGAATTTATTATAAAATTATAAGGTTCATTGTTCATCATACTTAAAACAAATTCAACAGTTTCAATAATTTTACCAACCCGTCCATATGCAAAAGAAGAAGCTATTAATGCAACTATCTCTCTATCTTTTAAATCCGGATAATCGTATAAAAATATAAGCGGATCCGGATCAACATATTTCCGGTTATTATATGTATTATAAATTTTTTCCAGAAATTTTTTTAGATTCATTAATATTCCTATCTAAATAAAGAAAAAAAAGAAGAGGAGATTCTCCTCTTCTTTTGTCTAATTATTT
>CAZMFS010000034.1:0-11228 GCA_964565585.1 uncultured bacterium | reverse complement strand
TGTAGTATAGCTTATTTTTTTTCTTTCAATTATTTTAGCAATCTTCTTAAAATCGTTTTCGCCCTTTTTCAATCTATTAAAAAAATCTGGCAATCTTAAACATCCAATTGCTCTAGTATACAATACAAAGATATTATTATCCGATAACTCAACCGCTTTATCCTGTAGCTTTATACCTCTATATGCCCATTTGTATTTATTCCAGAACCAGAATGAATTGCTTGCTTTCTGTAAATATATTCTTCCTGTTAAAACTCTCACCATATTATTGTCAGGATAATTTTTTTTCAGATTTTCCATAATTTTTATCGAATTTTTTAAATCTTTGTCTTTTCCCGACCTTACGAAGTTGAAATATGACTTGCCGGCTCTCTCAATTTTTTTATATAATTTATCCGGATAAGTTATGTTTGAAAATAATATTATACAAAAAAATAGAATATATATTCTTCTAATCATGAATTTATTCTAAAATAGATAATTATTATATCAAGAAGAAAATTATGGCGGGAGTAATTCCCGCCATAATGTTTAATATGCTAGTTATTTAGGATTCACTATCAGGCAAATAATCATCTATTGGATAATCTCCGCCTTCGTTATCATTTTCCTCACTACCCATTGGTTCTAAAGAACCACTACCCTCTAGATTTGAATTTGAATCTTCAAGTTGTGGAACTTTAAGAAAATTTGTATGTGTCATTGACAATTCTCCATCTACACCTTTTAATACAATGTATTCTCTCCGGTCATTTACACTAACAGAATTCAGAAATTTGAAACTCTTTTTTGTAATATTGATTCTTTTATACTGATTCATTTCTGGCATTTCCTTATACACATGATATCGAATATTTTTTTCCAACTGCTCATCTGTCAGATGATCATTCCAATATAATTTATTATTGTTGGAATTAAAATTCAGTGGAATTAAACTTACAATCTCTGTACTCTCGTTTGCTTCCACTTTTAATTCATCCTCAGCTGTAAATCCTGTTACATCACTCTCACCGCATCCGGAAACTGCAAATAATACCATAATCAATACAACAATTATAATTTTAATATTTTTCATAAAACTCCCCTTTCTTTTAAATTAACTTTCCCTATTAATATTCCTAATTACTATATAATCAGGATTTTTAAATAAGTAAACTGGGGAGTTTCTAAACTGTAGAATATCGGCTATGAACTGTAGAACTAATTTAAAATTTTAGAAGAATAAACAAATCTGAAATAAAATTTGATTTTTTTAAAAACCCGGAGAGAAAAACTCTCCGGAAGTTAATTTTTTATTTGATACAATTTTTAATATTGGCCTCAGAATCAATCACAGGTTCAATAATCGAGTTTTCATTATTTGAAGTGATTAATGTGGTTACTCCCGGCCCGTGACCGGAAAGTTTGCAGTCACTATGAACTACTATTCCTATTGTTACAGCATTTTTTCTATAGGCACGTCCATAGCGATTATCGTGATCAAGAATTGCTACAAAATCACCAAACTTAATCTTATCAAGATTATACTCTTCAACAGTTCCTGGATCACTGGTCATAATATCATAGTCACCTTTAGCCACATTAGGAGAACCTACTCCAGATCCCATGCATGATGCGGGAATTTTTGTGGTAACCGGTATTTTAATTTTATTTTTTCCATCCTCTTTAATACCCATATTCTTTAAAAGTCCGGGATCAAGATTAAATATTTTAATATCATCATAATCAAGCATTTTTAGGCCCTGTCCCTTACCACGAACCATTATTTTATCATCATATGTCATTTTTTCTTTTACTTTTTTAGGAAATTCAATTATTACATGTTCGGAACCTCCATGATGTCCAACAACATAACCTGTCTCTCCTTCTGCATCTCCAGATATAATTTCGGCTTTGTTTCCGGAGCATGCAAAGGTCTGTAAAGCTACATTTGGGTGTTCAAATCTTTTCTTTTCGTTTGATGTACAGCTTACACCTGGCTCAAGATGATCTGCTTCCCAGCCAAATGCTGAATCACCTATTTGAACATTTATGGAAATTCCACCAATCCCGGGTAAAATAAACGGATTACCTTCTCTATCAACTTTCCATCTCTGACCGGTTCTTGGTTGACCGGGTTTGCACTGAAGAGCAAATTCTACAAGCTTTTTTTCATTAACTTTTAACATAAAATCCTCCTTTAAATTATTTAATTTTTTAAATTGTAACATATCAAAACTATAATTACAAATTTATTTCGTTATATGAATTATTTTATATTTTCTTTTTTTTGTATCATTAGAAAAAATTTATTTTAATTCTCATGTTTTAAGTTTGCTATTTCTTACATATCACAATTTCTGTATTTAAATAATTCAATATAATTTTTATCAACTCAAATGTTTTTGCATAAGACTTTCAATTTTCATCTCAGACTGTAAAGAAATGGTAACTAATTAAGAAATATTCTAATTTGTTAGAAGGCAGTCATGCTGAAAAATCCATGCCCTATCCTATCTTATGAATCAGCTTGACCGTAACTTTTTCGAGGTTGTTTCAAAATCTTCTGTAAGTAATATAATAATAGTAATTTATAGAAGATGCGGAAATTAAATTCAGGATGACATATTTCTTAGTATTTTCTATATATTCGGTAAATATATATTTCTTTACAAACTTATCTTTCAATTATAATATTTTGTCCCTTGTGATATGTACTAGTTTGTTCGATATTTGATATACAATACATAAAACTTTCCTTTATAAACCCCATAATTGATGTTATATTCCATCTGTGGGTAAGAACTATAAATTAGAAAAGGAGTAAATATGTCAAATATCATTGCAAAGGTAAATGATCAGGAAATAACTCAAAAAGAACTGGATAATCTGGTAAATGCTTATAAACAGCAAAATCAAAAGAAAGAAATCTCTGAAGATGATAAGAAAAATCTTCTTGAAAGAATAGTTCAAAGCTATCTTCTTATCGAAGAAGCTAAAGATAGAGGTCTTAAAGTTGAAGATTCCATGGTAAAAAATCAGCTAAATCAATATTATCAATATTATAAAGGTGAAGAAAATTTTAAAGAACTTCTTAAGAAACAGGGAATTGATTTTGATAGCTTCAAAGAAAAATTAAAAACCGATCTTAAAGCACAGGTAACTGTAAATGATGAAGTTGAAAAAAAAGTGGATGTAACCGACGAAGAAATAAGTAATTACTATGAAGAAAACAAAGAGGAAATGAAAGCCCAGGAATCTGTTAATGCAAAACATATTCTTTTCTCTTCAAAAGAATACGATAGTGATGAAAAAGCTCTTGAAAAAGCAGAAGAAATAAAACAGAAGCTGGATGATGGTAAAGATTTTGAAGAACTTGCTAAAGAACATTCCGATTGCCCCTCAAAGGAAAGAGGCGGCGACCTTGGAAACTTTTCAAGAGGAAAAATGGTACCGAAATTTGAAGAAGCTGCCTTTAATCTCGATGTTGGAGAAATAAGTGATCCTGTTAAAACTAAATTTGGTTATCATATCATTAAAAAAGAAGATCACACTCCTGAAAAAGACCTTGAACTAGAAGATGTAAAAGACCAAATTAGAAAAACCTTATTCGATCAGAAAAGTCAGGTAGTTATAAATGATCTCATAGAAGAACTGAAGGAAAAATTTGAAGTAGAATATAAAATGTAACACTTTCTTATCTACCCGGGATATTAATATTTATCCCGGGTTATTTTCTATTATTTTAATTTATATGAAATTTTCAATAGGAATATTAGGTATATTTTTAAAAAATAATCAACAACTTTTAATAACCTAATACTTCAAAGGGATCTATTTTTCAAAATAAATTAGCACAAATGTAATTTAAGAGATAGTTTCAATTTCGTTCAAACTACTCTGAATTATTAGATTAAGTCCGGTAATATAATTCAACCAGCTCACTTTTTAGACTTTATTGGTTCATAACTTTTATCAACATAATTAATTTAAAACTTGAATTGTAATCCACCATTTTGTCCAATTAATTAAATTACCCGATATTCAGGTAGCAACTTTTTATAATTATTCTTTAATATCAATAGCTTGAATTTATTATAATTTTAAATAATAATATAGAATATATTAAATCATTTTAATGAAAGGAGCCAAATGAAAATATTAGTACTTTTCTACTCGGCTTACGGTCATACCTATAAAATGGCCCGTGCTGTAAAAAAGGGGGCTGAAAAAATAGAAGATATAACAGTTGATCTAAAGAAAGTTCCTGAAACTGTTTCTGATGATATTTTAAAACAGATGGGAGCCTATAAGTTTAAAGAAAGTATTTCTGATATTCCCGTAATAAAAATAGAAGAATTAAAAAACTACTCAGCTATAATCTTTGGTACTCCTACCAGGTTTGGTAATATGTGCGGCCAAATGAGAGCATTTCTTGATTCCACAGGACCACTATGGCAGGAGGGAGCCTTGATAGGTAAAATTGGGAGCGTATTTACAAGCACCGCTACACAGCATGGGGGTCAGGAATCAACTATTTTAAGCTTTCATATAAGCTTACTTCATCACGGTATGATTATAGTGGGACTTCCCTACTCTTTTCAGGGACAGATGAGGTTAGATGAGATTAGTGGTTGTTCACCTTACGGAGCATCTACAATAGCAGGAGGAGATGGGTCAAGACTTCCCAGTTCGAATGAAATTGAAGCAGCTAAATTTCAGGGAGAACATATAGCTAAAATAACCCAGAAATTATTCAGCTAAAAATACAATATCTTCTATACAACCTATAAATTAATTTCAATAGAATTAAATGATTTTTTCCATGTATTTGTTTCTACCGATATTTAATTTTTTTATGAGTTTTATTAAGATTTTTCTTAATTGTTGGTATTTCGACAAAAAGCATATCAATTTTTTTACAGGGATAGGATTTACAGTAACTGCAATTTGTCAAACTTTTATTCTTAGCACACTTTCTTATTTCGCACTTATAGACAAATGAAGGTACCTCCTTGTTGCTTGCCTTGCATCCTGCACAGTTAATATCCGAAACTTTCAACTCACAATCTTTGTTGGATAGTTTTTTTGCAATTTTTTTCTTCTTGCTATTATTGTTTCTATTACGATTGGAAATACGATAAACAACACATTCATGACATTTAATACCACAATAAGAAATCATCTTTTTCATTTTACACCTCCTTCAATTAATATAAAAACATTTATATAGAAGTAAATAATTATACTAATATTATTTTTTTCAATCTATTTTTTAATTTTTTTTCTACCTGTTTTTGTAAAAAATTGAATACTTGTATATAATAGTCTATGAAAAAAATTTGTTTGTTTATAGCTATAATTATAATAAGCCATTTAATTATCCTTTTTCCTGCTGATAACAATACTTTTCAAAAAAATAGAATAAATATGGTTAATAATCAAATAGAACATAGAGGAATTGATAACGATGAAGTTCTTTCTTCCATGAAAAAAGTGCCCCGTCACGAATTTGTTCCCGATAGTTTAAAAAAATATGCATACCAGGATCGCCCCCTCCCAATAGGATATGGACAAACCATATCCCAGCCTTTTATTGTAGCTCTTATGACACAGCTTTTAAAGGTAGATAATAATTCCAAAATATTAGAAGTTGGGACGGGTTCGGGATATCAGGCAGCAGTTCTATCAGAAATAGCAAATAAAGTATATACAGTTGAAATAATAGACTCTTTATACAATAAATCCACCAGGCTGTTAGAAAATTTAAACTATGTAAATATAAAAACAAAAAATTCTGATGGGTATTTTGGCTGGAAAAAATATGCTCCTTATGATGGTATAATTGTTACTTGTGCTTCTGAATTCATTCCTCCCCCGCTATTAAAGCAGCTAAAAATAGGTGGTAGAATGATTATCCCTGTAGGACCTCCTTTCCAAATTCAACACCTTATACTTGTAAAAAGAGAAGAGAAAAATCTTTATACGAGTCAAATAGTTACCCAGGTAAGATTTGTCCCTATGGTTAGAAGAAAGGATTAAAATAAGAAATATCAAAAAAATAAAATTTATAATACTCATTACTTCCTTTTGTATATTGTCATATGAAATAATCTTTGTTTCAATATTTAATTACATTCAATGGCATAACCTAACTTCTATTATAATTAGTTTGGCTCTTTTTGGTTTTGGAGTTAGCGGAACAGTTATCAGAATACTTAAAAACAAAATTGACAAAAGTTATGAAAAATATTTTAATATTGCAGTTTGCTCATTTCCAGTTTCTTTTATAATATCGTTCATGGCATATAAGGCTATACCTTTTAATCCTTTTGAACTACTTGTAAACCTCCGCCAGCCGCTTTTTGTTTTTCTTAAATTTATTATTTTATCTTTTCCCTTTTTATCAGGAGCTTCAATTATATGTCTTTCATTTATAAAGTATCAAATAAATAAAATATATTTTTATAATTTAGTGGGGTCCGGGCTGGCAGGTATCTTCATAATTACATTCTCATATTTTTGCCACCCTTTTAAAATATTATTTATAATAATATCACTATCATTTACAATTGGTTTCTTTATAAATTTTAAAAAGAAATTAGCCTTTCTATTTTTTGGGGCTTTTTCTCTAATAATACTAATATCATTCGGACTTACAGCAGAATATTTTAACCTATTGAAATTATCTCAGTATAAATCTCTTGCAAAAACCCTGAATCTGCCGGAATCAAAAATTCTTTCAGAGAGATACTCGCCTCTTGGAATTACTCAGGTTGTAAATGCTGAAGGGTTTAGATATACCTCCGGTCTCAGCTTAATAACGCCCTTCAACATACCAGAACAGCTTGCTCTGTTTAATAACGGGGAGGTAATTAGCAGCATAACAAAATACGACAAAAATAATAAAAATATTCGATATCTAAAATATCTATCTTCGGCAGCAGGATATGAAGCTTTAAAAAACAAAAACAGCGTTTTAATAATTGGTTCCGGAGGAGGGGAAGGAATCCTTAAATCAATACTATACGATTTTAATAAAATTGAAGGGCTTGAAATAAACTCCAATATTGTCAATCTAATGAAAAATAGATTTACAGATTACTCCGGTAATATATATAATAAAAATAATGTCAATATAATTAATAAAGAAGCCAGAGGATATATAAAAACCACCACTAAAAAATACAATTTAATAAATATGGATCAAATCGACTCCTACTCAACTGCTTCAAGCGGAATTTATGCTTTAAACGAATCTTATCTATACACAGAGGAGGCTATTATCGATTTTTACAAAAAATTACTTCCTTCTGGTATTTTATCTATTACAAGATGGATGGTAACACCACCCAGGGATAATCTTAAACTATTCAGCATAATACACTCTGCTTTAAAAAAGTTTGATATAAAAAAACCTAAAAACCATATAATTGTAATAAGATCCTTACAAACTGTAACAACTTTAATCAGTAAAAATGGATTTTCAGTTCAACAAATAAATGGAATTAAATCATTCTGTAATAAAAGATTATTTGATATATGTTTCTATCCCGGAATCAATGAAAAAGAAACAAATAGATTTATCAAACTTAAATCTCCAATTTTTTATACTTCTATTATCAATATTTTTTCGGAAAAGAAAAAAGAATACATACAAAACTATCTATTTGATATTAAAACAACAACAGATAATAGGCCTTATTATTATAATTTTTTTAAACCAAAATCTCTTGATTACATATTAAAAAACAGATCACCTATCACCGAGTGGGGTTATTTATTGCTTGTAGTATTTTTGATATTTATCACAATCTTAAGTTTTGTTTTGATTTTACTCCCTATATATATTTTAAAAGAAAGATTAAAGAAAAACAAAATTACCATTTTTATGTATTTCTCTTTAATTGCAGTAGGATATTTTTTTGTAGAAATGCCTTTAATACAAAAATTAATTCTGTTTCTCTCCCATCCCACCTATTCTTTAAGTATTATTATATCTTCTCTTCTAATATCATCAGGAATAGGCAGCTATTATTCAAACAAAATTTTCAAAAGGAATAAAAGAATTTTTGTGTCAGTTGCTATTATTATCGTATTGTTGCTCTTGTATAATTTTGTTTTATTTCAGCTGATATATGATAATTTCATAAACTACAATATTTTATTAAAAATTTTCCTAACAGTAGGTTTGATTTTTCCGCTAGGATTTTTTATGGGAATTCCATTTCCCCAGGGTCTGCAGAGGATAAAAGAAAATTCCGGCATTCATCTTCCATGGGCATGGGGAATTAATGGTTTCTTTTCAGTAATTAGTATATTAACTGCATCAATATGCTCTATTTTATTCGGATTTAATACAGTATTTATAATAGCAGGCATTATGTATTTAATTGCCGGTCTTTTTTCCTTTAAGCTTCAATGAATTATTTCTAATACCCTCCAAGTTAGTTCTGGCATCGACTGATTTTTGAAAAACTTTCTCTAATTTTTTGCATTCATAACTTTCACAAAAGCAGCAGTAGTTTAGACTGTTTTTTTTAGCACAATCCCGGATATCACACCCCAGCACAAAGCTAATCACCTCTGTATCATTTTTTCTACACCCAAAACAACTGATTTCGTCCGCTTCGAGCTTATATTCTGCTGTTGACCAATTTTTTGCAATTTCGGCTTTCCTTTTTATATCATTATTTATGGTGGCTTTATATATATCGCATTCACTACATCTTATTCCACAGTAGCCAATATGTTGTTTCATAAAGAACTCCTCAATTTTTATTGAAATAGATTCAGATAAATATTTTCATCATAGTTATAAGCATGATAAATAAACAATTTTTCATATATTTAGTTCCAGAATAATATAACTTTACTAATTTAACATTAATCTATTTCAGGAAAATATAACTTATGATTTATTTTATTTTAAAATTATAAGCTCTAAAGGGTATTAATTATTTGAAATATTTTAAATTTAGTACTATATTATATAAATAATAGGGAGGGGTTTTAATGATAATAAAATGGATTATAAAAATATTTAAAGCAATAAATTCTAATAAAAAGCCAAATGAGCTGGCAGCCGGAGTTGCCTTCGGACTTTTACTTGCTCTTATACCCGGTAACAATCTTCTATGGATAGCACTTTTCATATTAACATTTTTTCTTAAAATTAACCTTTCAATGGAGTTTGTTTTTTTAGCAATATTTAAGTTATTTATTTTCATTCTCGATCCAGTTCTTCATGGTGTTGGCCTTTTTGCCCTGAACTTTAAAATTTTTGAATCATTCTATACAAATTTATACAACACCCCTATTCTACCCTACACAGAATTCAACAACACTATCGTAATGGGAGGACTTTTAACCGGTATTTTATTATGGTATCCAATTTATAAGCTATCACATATAGCGATATTGAAATATAGAGATATTATTTTATCCAAGATAAAATCCAGTAAAATTTACAGGGGAATTATGAAAATTCCTATTATAGCTAAAATTTCCAGTATTACAAAAAAAGCCTATTCAAAATATAGCAGATTGAAATAAAGGAGATTCTATGAAAATACCAAAAATATTTAAAAAAAAATTTTCAGAAAAAAAATTTGCCAAAAATATTTTGGCAAATATTAATGACCCAAAAGATGTTGAATTTATAGAAAATCTATTTATAAAAAATGAAAATAATAACCTGGTTCTTAAAAACGACCTTACAGACGAAGAAATTAAAAAACTAAAAAAAATAAAAAAAATAATAAAATCAAACAAAGGTGGTTTAAGAAAGGGTCGGTTAATTACCTTAGGAATAATAGTTCTTTTTATTATTCTTTTCAATATCTTTTTAAAAAACAAAATTGTAGAAAAATCCATAGAAAAAGGCTTGGAAATTAGCTTTAAGGCCAAATCCGATATAAAAAATGTTGATTTTAAAATATTTTCCGGACGGTTAAGATTTGATAAACTAACTGTTGCAAATAAAAATAAACCTATGCGAAATTTATTCGAACTGGGTGAAACCGATATAAACATTGATATATCACAATTATTAAGAAAAAAGTTTATAATAGAAAACTTTAAAACCGATAACCTAGAGTGGGATACCAAGAGAAAAATATCCGGTAGATTAATTAAGAGAAAAGAAAAAGCTGAATCTAAAAAGAGTAAAACTCAAAAAGCTGCGGACTCATTTAAGGATGATATAACAACTATTCTAAAAAATTATAAAAATCAGTTAAGATCACCAAAAGTAGTGGCAAACATGAATGAAGAAATTAAAAATATAAACCAAAAGTGGAAGGATGATATAAACAATTTTAAACAAAATATTGATAATTTGGAAAAAACCTATAGAAAAGTGAAAGAAATAAACCTGGAAAAACTTGAAAAAAAGGAAGATATTCAAGAAACTCTAACTACCATTAACAGATTTCAAAAATCTATTACTAAAACAAAAGAAAATTTTGATAGAATAAACAATAATTTTAAAAAAGATTCCAATTTTATTTCCAATTCAAAAGATCAAATAGAATCAGCATACAAAAACGATATCAATTTTGTTAAATCCAAACTTACACTTCCAGGTGGCAGCAATAATTCAATTCTTACAAATATTCTAAAGGATTATATTAAACAAAAGCTTGGAAAATTTCAAAACAATACCTATCTATTAAAACAAGCAATAGAAAAGGATAAAAAACCCGCAGAGGAAAAAAATAAAATTGCTAAAAATAATAGAATGGGATATAATGTACCATTTAAAGCAATAAACTATCCAAAGTTCTGGTTACAAAATTTCAACTTCAGCTTAATTGATCAAAAAAGCAGCAAAAATCTTTCTTTAAAAGTAGAAGACTTAACTGACAACCACAGCGTGATAAATAATGCTACAGAATTTAGTTTTTTTCAAAAGGAAAGAAATAATATATTGAATTTAGAGGGATATTTTGACACACGAAAAACAAGTAAAAATAAATTATATCTAACTCTGACGACTAAAAATTACCCTTTTTCCATATCAGAAGAAATTGAAAATCAATACTTTAAAGAAATTAAAGGAAACTACAATTTGGATATGATATACAAACAGTCTAATGAAACAGCAAAAAAAGAAGGAACTATAAATCTTATCCTATCCAATATTATTATAAATTCAAAAAATAACCAAACGGGAAAAATTATAAAAAGTATACTTGAAAATACAGAGAATATTTTAATAAAAATTTCCTATCAAATAGAAAATAGTA
>CAZMFS010000033.1:0-11286 GCA_964565585.1 uncultured bacterium | reverse complement strand
ACTCGCTCCATCAGGAATTTTCATTACTTATTTTTTTTCGAACACGAACGACGAACAACAAAAATAACGAAGTGATTATTAAGAACTTTCTCAAGTCCTAACTTATAAGCTTAATCTTATACTTAGTCTTAATCCAAAAATCACGAAGTGATTTTTTCATCTTTCAATTTTGCCCTATCTTATGGGCCAGCCTTGACTGAAATTTTAAATAATTTCCAATTATTTAATTTGTTTTTTAAACCACAAAGGTTTTAAATACAGGACTTTCAATTTTCATCTTTCAATTTTCAATTTTTAAATTCCAACACCCTCATATTCAAACAACTCAGTAACATTCCCATCATGCGAATATATGTTTCTATAATCAAAGAAATAGTTATCCCTCATATTCTTCTTTAACCTTTCAAGGTCCATTCCTCTAAACTGATGCCATTCGGTTAATATTACAACTGCATCACTGTCATCTGCTGCCTTATATTCATCCCCGCAGTACTTTATATCATCCTGATATTCTTTTAATCTCCACTGTGCCTCTTTAAATCCTTCAGGACAGAATGTCTGTATCCTGGCTCCCTTATTTACAAGCTCGGGAACAATTGTTAGAGATGGAGCTTCCCTCATATCATCGGTTTCGGGTTTAAAAGTAAGACCGAGAACTGTAATAGTCTTTTCTTCCAGATCACCCATTTTATTTTCAATTTTTTCAACCATTTTCATTTTTTGCTTTTTATTTGCATCAATTGCAGCCTGGATCACCTTCAAATCAACATCATTTTTCCACCCAATATCCACAATGGCTTTTGTATCTTTTGGAAAACAGCTTCCGCCATATCCGGCTCCGGCATGCAGAAACTTATCGGATATTCTTCCATCCATTCCCATTGCTTCTGCTATATCCTGTACATTTGCTCCAACTTTCTCAGAAAGAAGAGCCATCTCATTAATAAAACTAATTTTAGTAGCAAGAAAAGCATTAGAAGCATACTTAATCATTTCAGCTGTCTCAATATTAGTAAAAACAAAGGGAGTTTTATTTAAATATAGAACCCTATAAGCCTCTTTCATAATTTCAGCAGCTTTTTCACTTTCGCTCCCAATAACCACTCTATCGGGATGAGTAAAATCATGTATCGCTTTTCCCTCTCTTAAAAATTCAGGATTAGAAACTACATCAAAGGCAAAATTTTTCTCTCTTTTATTTATTTCTTCCTTTATAACTTTTTTTACTCTCTGTCCGGTACCCACCGGTACAGTCGATTTATCCACCACTACCTTATATTCATTTATATATTTTCCAATATCCCGTGCAACACTTAATACATGTCTTAAATCTGCAGAGCCATCTTCTGCAGGAGGAGTTCCTACAGCAATAAATATAACATCCGTTTTTTCCACCGTCTTTTTGATATCTGTGGTAAAATTAATTCGATTATATTTCATATTTCTTTCAACTAAATCATCAAGCCCAGGTTCATAAATTGGGATTCCACCGTTCTTTAAAGTATCAATCTTATCTTTATCCACATCCATGCATATAACATCCTGTCCAAAATCTGCCAGGCATACTCCTGTAACCAGCCCAACATACCCGGTACCTATAACTCCAATTTTCATATAATATCCTCCTCATTTATATTTCTTTTGAATTCATTATATACAAACTTTAAAAATTTTTAATAAATTTTTTATTAAATTTTTATCTTTAATTACTGTAAACATCTTTATATACCTTCAATGTCTGCTCTGCAGTTTTTTTCCAGCTGAAATTTTTTATTCTCTCTTTAGCCTTCCGGATATATTTTTCATACAGCTTATTATCCTCTACAAGAGAAGCCATTTTCTCCGCAACCTCCCCACAGTCATCGGGATTTACAAGAATTGCCCCCTCATCTGCAATCTCTGCCATGGAAGAAATATTTGATGTAATTACAGGAATTTCCGCCTGCATTGCTTCAAGAATTGGAAGACCGAATCCCTCATAAAGGGATATTAAAACAAAGCAGAAAGCTTCCCTGTATAAAACCGGAAGATCTTTCTCATCCACAAATCCAGTAAATATAACGTTCTTTCTAAGTCCCAGATTTTTAATATCTTCCACAAAACTTCTATGTGTTTTTCCGGTAATAACGAGATGATAATCATCCCTCTGAGAAATTTTTCTAAATCTGTCAAAAGATTTTAGAAGTCCAATAATATTTTTATGAGGTCTGTGCTCTCCAACAAATAAAAAATACGGTTTTTCCACCCCATATTTATTATTTAAATCAACTTCTCTATCCTTAAATTCCAGATTAGAAGCTTCATAGATGACATCGATTTTATTTTCATTTACACTTCCATAATAATTTAATATATCTTTTTTTGTATTATTCGAAACTGAAATTACCTTCTCTGAGTTTTTTACGGCATTTTTAAAAATACTGTTCAGATAAAACTTTTTAAATCTATAAAATTTACCGAAATACTCGGGATATTTTATATATTTTAAATCATGTATTGTTACTACACCATTTTTCATTTTACATAGCGGGTAATTTGAATTCAAACAGTGATACAGATCGTATTCAAAATTATTTTTAATTTTCATTTTATAGTTTATCTGCCTTTTTATTCCTATTGCGGGAATATCCAAAGTATGAAATTCGAAATTGCTATTTTTAATATTAAAAATTTTATGATCTGGTGATAGTTTGTTCTGCAGTAATATACTGTATTGATTTTTATCATCTATTTTAGCCAAATTACTAATTAACCGGTATGAATATTGTCCGACTCCTGTAGTTTTATCGACTATTCCTGAAGCATCAATAAATATTTTCATACTTTCCCCCGTTTATTCAAAACACAAATTTTTTTATGAATTCTTTTATATTATTTAGACTGTAGTTTAAATAGAACATAATTTTAACAAACATCCTATTTTCAGTTATGCCATGCTTTTTAAGAACATAAAATAGAGTATTAATCTCTTCATCTATCCCGTCGAAATTTTTCATACTGGATTTTTTTTCGGTAATACCGCCCCTTAAGTGATAAATCGAGACATCAAGATCTATTATAATCTTTTTACCCAAATTATTTATTTTTAAGCAGAGATCGATATCTTCCGAATAAAGAAAAATATTCTCATCAAAACCGCCAACTTTATAATAATCATCTCTTCTCATACCCATAAAGCAGCCCGAAACCCATCCGGTCTCTTTTAACCCGCTCATTTTTTTATCCACAAATATTTTATTCATAAAGTTTGAATTAAGAAAAAAAACCTTTTCCAGAAATAAATTCCTCATATTTGGATAACGGTTGCCTATTGATTGTATCGACCCATCTTTATTTAACACCTTAGAACCAATAATACCAATATCTTCATTCTGCTTAAAATCTATAATTATTTTTTCAAATATATTATTGTCTTTAATATAGGTATCGGGATTAACCAAAAATATAAACTCGCCATCAGCTTCTTTTACTCCTAAGTTATTAGCCGCCCCGAAACCATCATTTGAACTATTTTTTATTAGTTTATAATTATATTCTATTTGTTTATTCTCCAGTTCTTTTATATATTTTTTATGAGAACAGTTATCTACAACAATTATTTCATAATCACTTTTTCTGTAATTTATTTTTTCCAATGATTTTAGACAGTTGAATAAAAGTTTATTCGAATTATAATTTACAATTACAATAGAAAATTGAACCGACATTTATAAGGACTCCCCGTTTTCCAAATAGTACATTTTAAAAACAATTGATATCATAAACCAAAAAACCATATTAAGAGCAAGGTTTGTAAGACTCGCAGTCATACCTGCAACTATAAACCCTATCAATCCAGCTTTTATACCATAATTCAGATACTTCTTAAATTCATTATTAGTATCAATATTTTTATTTAACACCCTGTAGGTAGAAAATAGAATCAGTGTAAAAATAGTGAATCCAATAATTCCATAATGAACCAGATAGTATAAAAAGATATTTTCTACTACCGGCGTTCTTGCTGACATATAGGCTTTTTTGTAAGTTAGATAATAGTTTCTAAAATTACCCGGTCCTATACCTACTATCTTATTTCCTAAAAATCCCTGTATAGCAATAAGCCATACATGAAATCGATGCAGCACATTAAACGAAGATTTTATAAATGTTGATTGAAACCTCAGCCATAAATCTTTAAACCAGAAATATGAACTGGAAATTAAAAGAAGAAAAGAAGTCGCATATGCAATTTTTTTCCTAATCAATGAAATAATTAGATATAACATTATTACTAAAAGTGCCACGAAACCTGTTCTTGAAAAGGTAAGAAAAACATTTAAAACACCTATAATAAAAAGAAATAAAAAGAATAACTTGCTTGATTTTTTAAAAGTATTTTTGCTGAGTAAAAAACTAAATGTTATTGATACTATAAAAATTGAAAATACTGCTAAATAAGTTGTGATATCAAAAAATGAAAAAACCCTTATATGATCACCAAAGGAAGCTTTTACATTTAACCAGTATAAACTTAATACTAAGTTTTTGGGCATTAAAAATTGGATAATACCAAAAATGAATACAATAGATGATGAATAAAGAAGAAATTTGACTGCTTTATAAACATCCCCGTAATCATTCAGCATGTAATAAGAGGAATAGAAGAATATTCCGTATTCTAAGAATCTTACAACCCATTTAAACTGACCTGAACGAATAAAGAATGAACCAAAGATCGCAATTATTAACAAAAGAATATATACATGTATTTTTTTTTTGAAAAGTACAAGTTTAGCCCTGTATAAGCTAACAAGGAGAATTTTATAAAATAAGAAAAAAAGTGCTACTTCAACAATTGAAATTGAGCTATTTCCAAACTCGATGGAAAATACAGCATAAAATGGAAGTAAAAATATTAAAAAGTAATAGTTGTACCGTCTATCTATTAAAATCAGTACAACGGTTAAAAAGAAAAATATTAATAATCTCATAATTTATTTATTTCTTTTCTCCATTTTTCAGAACAGCTTTTTACTGAATATTTTTTACTCATCTCATAGGAGTTTTTCTTTAAACTTCTCAGATTTTCTTTATTTCTTTGAAGATAACCAATAGCCTCCTTAAGCTGCTTATAATTTTTTTGCTCTATCAACAGACCGTTCTTTTTATCTTCTATTATCTCTTTAGGTCCAATACAGTTAGTAGCAACAATTGCTAATCCACTGGCCATTGCTTCAATTAGAACAATACCAAACAACTCTTCCCAGGTATCTTCTCTATAGGATGGTAGTATCAGTACATCATTATTTCTAAAAACTTTGGTCAGCTTATCCTTATTGTTAATTTTACCATAATACTTAACGTTTTCTCTTTCAAACACATCCTCGATTAAATCTCGATTTTTCCCGTCACCGACAATATTAAAAAAATATTTATCTTTATCCATTTCCTTAATTAACTGTTTGATTTGAAGAATTCCCTTACATTTAATAATTCTACCCACAAACAAAATATGTATTTTTTCTCCTACATTTAAATAATTCTTTTTAGGATAAAAGTTATCTCTATTAACACAGTGAGGTATGACCTCTGTCTTCTGCTGATTCATAAATTTATCCATACTTTTTTTACCGGCTTCCGTTACCGTGACAGTATTTGCTTTTGACATAAAACTTGCCCACTTCTCTTTTAAATATTCTCTCAAAAGCTTCTTTTTTTGTGGCAATCTATCTCCGTTCCAGAACGGCCATGAGCTAAAAAATATTATTCCGTTTTTTTTAGCAAGAATATCAGCAAATATTACGAGAGGATCAAAGGGTTCAAGCGACAAAATTATCTTCTTTTTAAAGCTACATATTAAATACATGAAAAGGAATAAATTTCTAATTGATCTTAAAATGTATCCGGGTTTTAGATAAACTATTCCTTTTATAAATTTTTTCAAAAAATTTAGCTCAAGGTAAATCTTTTCTTCTAATATCTCCCTATCTTTTATATTCTCTATAGCTTCAAAATGCCTTTTTGCACCCCTTTTATGTATTATGTAGATTTTTTTATTACTCAATATTTTCTCTTTCCTCCATTTTTAATCTCTACTTAACAACCCAGAATAGGAGCTTTTCATTTCTTTAACTATAAAATCCAAACTATTTTCTTTTCTTATAAATTCTCTGCCTTTAGCTCCTATCTTTTTGAAATAATCTTTATCCCGTTTATATATACTATAACACTTTTCAATTTTTTGGGTAAGGATTTTTTTATGTTCATTTTCATCCCTGTAATTATAGGAAATTACAAATTCTTTTTCTTTTAAATCTATAGCCGAGCCAATTTCAGAAATTATTACAGGTAGATTATACGAGAGACCTAGATACATAGAGCTTGAGTTTAAAGCAGATTTCTTGTTAAACGGCAGGACCATAACATCCCCGTTTTTCATAAAATTTGAAACCTCGTTGTCCTCGATAAATTTATCTATTAACTTAATATTGGGGTTATTTACTGAAATTAAATTCAAATATTCTTTTAAATTTTTATCAGCAACATGACCACCCAGAAGCAGGAATAAATCACTGTAATTAAATTTGTTAAAAACATCAATCAAAAGGTTAACATTTTTATATTTCCTTATAAGCCCAAAAAATAAAAGTACGAATTTTTCACCCTTATTTTCAAAATATTCCTTGCTCTCTTCCGATTTGTCATATACATCTATATAATTAACCATTGGTATATATTTTACTTTATTTTCAATCGAACTATCAATTTTTTTTAAGATTTTTAAACTTTCCATGCAATGAATGAAAATCAAATCACTTTCATATGTTAAAAACCTTCTAAAGTTCTCAACAATTTTTTTATTTACAGTCTCATGGGGGTATTTGTTGTGCAATGTCCATACTAATTTAGCATCGGTTATTTTTAATAAAAATATTGTAATTTTTAAAATCCATACCTCTGGAATACTTTTAATACGCTCTTGGCCTGCAAAATTTAAAATCCAGTTAAAATGAAAAATTTTAATTTTCTTTATAAAACGGTAAAATAATATTTTAGCAATTAAATTAAAAAAGCTATGGCTCATATGCTTATTAACATTTAGTACTTTATTTTTTTTTAAGCCGGTTAGAATATTAAATATATATTTATTTTTAGTATTTTTTGGTGGATAGAAAAATAATCTTAATTTTTTCTCTTTCATTTGCCTTCCCTAGTTAACTATTTTCAACATGGCTTTTAACTTCTTGTAAAATTTGTTGAAAATAAAGATATCTTCTTCTGAAGGTTTCATCAGCCAGTATATACCTAAAAATATCAATCCTATCAATATAGATAATATTATAACTTTTATATAGAAAACAGCAGGTAATATTTTATAAACTAAATATCCCGTCGCAGTAGAAACCAAAAAAGAAACAATCAATTTAATATACTCCCTGTTGTAGGGATGTATTCGATGAAGAACATAAACCACTGTCAGTTTAAATATATTAAGAAATACAAAAGATACAAGTGACGCAATTGCAGCTCCCTTTATACCGTATACAGGGATTAAAAGATAGTTTAAAATAAAATTTATTATAATTGCTCCAGAGGTGGAATACAGATCGTATTTGGGATGTCCTGTCATTATGATTATGTATCCCGCAGAACCAACTGCTGAATGAACCACCTGTCCCATTGAAATAATTATTAGAGCTACAGCTCCATAAATAAACCCTTCACCAAAAATATTCATTATTTCTGAATTTAATACCAGAATAATACTAAAAAAAACGAGATTAAAGCCAAGCGCCCATTTTGTAATTACCGAATATAAACTTTTCATCTTTTCCATATCATTTTCATGAAAAAGTTTAGAAATTGTTGGAGCAAACATTGTATTAAAAGCGGATAAAATAAAAGCACTCATTGTAGCAATCTTGAGTGCAATATTATATACCCCAACACTTTCTTCTTTGAGAAAATATCCCACCATAAGTATATCAAGTTTTGTCATCAAATAACCGATTAGTCCGCTAAAAAGAAGCGGAAGCGAAAATTTCAACAACTCTATTGTCTTGCTCGATTTAAATGGGTTTACAATCTTTAAATAATCGAGTCTTTTTATTTTATAAACTATATACAGAGTTACCATAAGCATACTTGTTAGATAACTCAGTAGAATTCCGTAATATCGAACTCCCAAGAAATAAACAACAAGCAAAATTGCTACCTTTAGCACGGGAAGAGAAAATTTTTCTGCTTTTAGATAATAAATAATTTGGTCAAGTCCTCTGAAAATCCCTCTGGATAACCTAATAATAGCCATTAACAGAACAATTGGAATGGAAGCAATAAAAAGAGGTCCTAAAGATTCATTGTTTAAAACATTATTTATGATGGTATCTCTTAATATAAAAAGACCTGCAGAAAATAAAAGAGATAGCAGAAATACAATTATTATACTTGTGGAAATTATTTCCTTTTTTTGGGCTTCTTTATTTTTGCTATTAAATTTCGGTAAGTAATAAACAAGCCCCTGGTTTAATCCCATAATAATTATAATAGGGAAAAAAGATAAGAAGGTAAAAATATGCATGAACATCCCGTACTTTTCAGGACCTAGGAATCTGGCAGCAAAAAAGTTAAGAAGCATTCCCATGAGCAGGGAAAACACCCTGCCAATAAAGATATAACTGGTATCTTTTGTTATGGCACTAAGCTCTTCTTTCATATACTATCTCCATTTCCCGTTTATCCTCAAAAATTAGATATGATCATAAAGGTTCTTTATATATTCTGCTTCTCTTTTTAGTCCTTCTTTTAAACTTATTTTAGGTTTATAACCGAGAATTTTATTAATTTTTGATTCATCGGCTTCTGTATGCTTAACATCGCCCTTTGCCTTTTTCATGTGGACTTTTTCCGCCTTTTTTCCCAATATATTTTCTATCATTTTGATAGTATCATTTAATTCTATTCTTTCTCCTGCCCCACCTACATTAAAGACTTCTCCCTCTACATCACTTTTAGATGCAAGAATGTTAGCCCTTATTACATCTGAAACGTGGGTGAAATTTCTAGATTGTTTACCATCTCCAAATATTTTAATTTTTTTATTCTCTAAAATATTTTTTATAAAAATATGAAAAGCCATATCGGGTCTCTGTCCCTCTCCAAATACTGTAAAATATCGTAATGCTATAGTTGGAACCCCGAAATTCTTCCAGTAAAGATAGGTTAGATGCTCTCCAGCAAGTTTACTAACCCCATAAGGGGAAACAGGCTTTAGATTGTTTGTTTCTTTCATTGGAAGCTGGTCGGTATCACCGTATACTGATGATGATGATGCATAAATAAATTTGGATAAATTTGTTCTCTTAGAAGCTTCAAGAAGATACTGGGTTGCTTTAATATTATTTTTCGTATATATTTCAAATTCTTCACCCCAGCTTGATCTAACTCCCGCCTGAGCCGCCTGATGAAATACAATATCTCCATCATCGAGTAAATCATCAAAATTAATATCTAGAATGTTTTTTTCAATAAATCTAAAGTTTTCATGTTTTTTCAGACTACTTAAATTACGCTTTTTTATCCACTTAGGGTAATAATCTATAAAACAATCTATTCCAATTACCTCTTCATATTCAGCCATCAGCTCTTTTGCAAGATTTGATCCTATAAAACCGGCTACTCCAGTTACAATAACTTTCATATTCCTCTCCTTATTTGTTAAGCAGGTTTTTTATTATATCAATATATTCATTAATTATAATCATTTCATCAAATTTATTTTCCACCATTTTTCTTCCGGCTTTTCCCATTTTTTCAAGTTCCCCCTTCGATTTATTGTAAATTTTTTCCATTGCTTTAAATAAAGAATCAACATCCCTTTTTTTACACATAAACCCGTTTTTGCCATCTTGAATAACCTCTCTGCAGCCGACGTTGTCTGTAGTAATTATTGGTTTTGAAAGAGCAGATGCTTCAAGAAGGGTTCTTGGAACACCTTCCCTGTAGTAAGAAGGAAGAACCACGCAATCACTATCTATCATAACTTTTTCTACATTATCGCTAACACCAAGATATTCAATATCACCCTCATCTTCCCATTTTTCCATCTGGGAAGAGGTAATAGCATTTGGATTATCGGAATCCAAAAACCCTAATATCTCAAATTTTACCTTTGAATATTTTTTATTCATCTTTTTTGCTGCCCTAACATACTCTCCAACTCCCTTATCCCATAGCAACCTGCCAACAAGTAAAAATCTAAACAGATCATCATTTTTATTCCTATCAAAATTATTATTGTCAAACCTTTCAAGATTTACTCCTGAACCAGGTATTCTTTTGAACCTATCATGAGTTATAATATTATTGTTTATAAAAAGGTTCTTATCCTCATTATTCTGAAAAAATATAAAATCGGCATCTTTCTGGGAATACTTATACAGTTTCTCCAGCATCTTTCTAAACAAGCTTGTTTCTGTAAAGTTTGAACCCAGACCGGCAATATTGTTAACCGTTTTTATACCAAGCATGTTTGCAGCAATAGTCCCGTATATATTAGGTTTTATAGTATAGTGAAGTAAAACATCTAAATTTAGCTTGCTGTAAGTTCTATAAATATTTATACAAGATTTAATTTCCTTAAATAAATTTCTGCTCTTAGCATCAAGCTGAATCGCCTTAAAATCGAATCCTTTTTTGCGTATTTTTTCCGAGTACTCGCTTTCAGGTGCAATAAAAACAATTTTATAATTACTTTTAAGTTTTTTGGCTAATCTCATCCTGAAGTTATAGAGATACCAGGAAGAATTCGCAACTATTCCAATTTTTTTGATTTTATTCTCCTTCTTTCATATGCTTACTATCCAGATCCGGATAATTTTCCCATAAGCTCAAATCCCTATTAATTAATTCAGCCAAGTTTTCTATATCTTTTTTAAAATATTTTTTTGCTTCTTCGTATTCATTTTTACTTAATTTTGGTAGCCCGCTGCTCGTAAATAAAAGATTTTTTATTTTCTCAATTACGGTATCGGGTATAATGTTTTTTATTCTTTGAACATTAAGAGCATTCATTATATGCGACACAAACTTATGTTTTGGCACCTTGGCCTTATTGTATTTTTTAGTTTCATCTTCCTTTATTTTACTCTCAATCTCCAGGAAATCAAAAATATCTTTTAAAAATCTCTCATAGTCTTTCTTTATTTCTTCAAATATATATATTCTAATATTTTCTCGGGGAAAAAGATCCAGGTATCTTTTGATTTGATTGACCAAATACAGCTTTTTGCATAGTATCTGCAT
>CAZMFS010000032.1:0-11387 GCA_964565585.1 uncultured bacterium | reverse complement strand
CAAATGGATAAACATCCCAAAGCGTATAGATTCTTTCCCAGTGTTCCCTGTATTTATCAGGTTGATGAAGTTTATTATTTATATAATATACATCTATGCCTTCTCTTTTAGCATAATCAATAATCCAGTTGTAGTAATCAAGCCCCTCATCGGATGAGGAATGGGTTATTACCAGTTTGATATTATCGTTGTTCAATCTTCGTACAAGATCTATCGAATGTTCTATACCTTTTCTTGCCACAATTCTGGTGGGCTGTAAAAATATTATATCAGATTTTTTAAACCCGAAATCTTCCCTAAAATGATTTCTCTTTTCTTCATCAAGTTTAATATCTCTGTCAAAATTTATCACATTGGGAATCAATGTTGAAGAAAGTCCTCTTCGAGCAGCCAGTTGCTGCTGGGCGATACTGTTTATTACAACATGTTCAATAAATGGTAGATTAGGCGGGAAAGCCATCGATAAATAATCTTCAAATGCATTTAAAAGATAGCGATTTCGTTCCCATGCAAAATCATGATGATGACCTATAGTAGGAATGCCTCTTTCTGCAATTACTTCTGTTATCGCCAGACCAAGAGGAACATTCATAGGTATACTTAATGAATTTTCTGCCACCATCAAATCTATGTCAAACTTGTCCAAAAAAATATTTAATCTAACTTTAAGTAGTTTTTTTATATCCATTATCTCTTTTGTTATGGCCGGATCTCGAGTCTTCTTATTTCTCAATTCATTATTAATCTTTTTTATATCCGGATTTTTGAAAAAGGCTTTTTCACATATATAGCTTTTTTTAGAAGGTGTATCAAGTTTCCCTGCAAACCAGTAGGTATTATGACCTAGTTTTTTAAGGATATCGTCCCATTTTTTTGCCTCGAGAGAAACTCCATCCAGTCCTGCAAATCTTGTACCAATAAATCCAATATTAAGTTTCAAATTCCACCTCCTATTTTAATAGTCAAATAATAATCTGATATATTTAACTTTTAGGAATGAACGCATAATTCTATCATCAATATTTTTTTTTCTACAGTTATCATAATTTAAATCTGAACTTTTTTCAACTGCTTTTATAATCATATTTATTCTTTTTTCATATTTATCATATGAAAAAAAGCTGGTTTCAATTCCCTGTCTTTGGAATTTATCAACTAAATTATCTATTTTGCTGTTAATTTTAGGGTTAATTTGTGTTATATTTTTAACATTTTCTTTGAGACAAATTTTTTTCTGAGTTTCAACATCTAAATAAGAAAAATCGATTATATCATTATTTATTTTTTCATCAATCTTGTTCTTTAAGATATTTTTATATTTTGTATCCAGAGGAAGGTCGTTTATCTTATTGTAATACTTTTTTATAAGATTTTTCTTATTTTCATTATAAACCATCAAATTACAGTAGTAGCTTGAACTATCAACTTCATCAAAATCTTTTAAAATATCAAGTTTCCTGGTAAAGAAATTTTGAGAATTTTTCTTTGATTCGAGATATAACAAACCAAATCCTTCAAGTAAAGAAGTTGATATCAACAAATCAGCACTTTTCATAAGCTTAGGGAATAAGTCAGGAAAATATTTTGAAATTGCCCATACTCCCCTTACTCTTTTGTTCTTAAAAACATTTTTAACAGCCTTTTCATATTTTCTTTCTTTTTTTGAATTGGCTCCTAGAGTCACTATTAAATTACTTTTCTTATGATATATTCTATTTATCAATACTGCTTCTAAGATATTTTTTCTTCTTATAGTCCTGGTAGGGTATAAAAACATAGATTCATCATAATTTATATTTGTCAATTCCTTTAATCTATTAATTACCTTTTTTCTAATTTCAATTTTTTTAGCCTTCTTAATTCGATTTTTATCAAAGGAAACAGAATTAGGAAAATAAAACAGGCTTTTTTCGGGAATTCCACTTTTTTTTAATCTTTCATAATCCATTTTATTTATAACTGCATAGAATATATTTGAATCAACAGGATATAATGTGTGGTGAATATAATTTTTTAAAAATTTATAATTTTGCCAGCGGGCACATTCTGGGAAATCGTGTATTTGTAGAATGGTAGGGATATTTTTTTTGCTGATAAATTCAATAAAAGCAGAAGTAAACGCGGGATTTTTGCCTAGATGATAATTATGTACCCAGAAAATTGTCTCATTTTTATAAATTTTTTCAAGTTTAAAATAGATCTGTTCTTTTAGTTTATTATAATTTTTAAAACTAGTACTCTCGGGATAGATATACTTGAGTTCTGGAAAGTCTTTAATTTTAACATTATCATCGGAAACGTAATCATTAATTCCTTCCACGCCCATCTCTTTTGATGCAAAAATTGTTATTTGATAATTATTTTTTAAAATATCTACTAATTTATTAACGACAGTGGTTACTCCACCTGTAATAAAATGATAGTGAAACAAATATATATTTTTCATATCTATTTACAAAATTTTTGACGGTATTCAGGAATTTTTATCATTGGAGGTCTTTCATACTGTTCAATTTCAGTTTTTTTAATGTGATGTTTTTCGCCCCTATATTCAACACTAATATGATCTTTTTCTATATCAGTATGCAAATCCAATTTCCCATATTTTTCAAGCCTTCTTAATGCAGTTTTTAAAAGAGCAAAAGCCATTTTACTCAAAGATTGAATTGATTGATTTCTATGAATTCTCATATCAAGGTCTACCTGCCCTATATTCTCAATACCGAAATTTTCAAATATATCAATTAAATGCGCTGTTTCAACTCCATATCCGACTGAAAAAGATAAATTTTCTAATATCTCTCTTCTTCCTGCATATTCTCCACTTAAAGGTTGAATTATTGTAGCTAAATCCGGGTAAAATGCGGAAAACATTGGACGGGTTTGTATCTCCGTAACACGTCCTCCTCCCGATGGCTGAAAAGATTTTTTCCCTGTTATAGGACGTTCATAGAAGGACTTTACATAGGAAAGATTAGGGTTTTCTAACAATGCTCCAACAAGACCATACACAAACTTCGGATGAATATTATCTATATCTGCATCTATCCATACAATAATATCCCCCTCTAAAACATATAAACTCTTCCATAAATTCTCCCCTTTTCCCTTATAAAATCCGTACTTGGGCAAAATATTTTCAGAAGTATATACTGTTGCACCGTACTCAGCTGCAAGTTCTCTGGTATTGTCATCCGATCCAGAATCAATAACAACTATTTCATCAAGAAGGGGAAACCTATCTATTAATTCATTTTTAATAACAAGAACTTCTTTGGCTATTGTTCTTTCTTCATTTAATGTTGGCAATGCCATCGAAATCTTAACTTCCTGCTGGTTTTTTAACTTTACCAGCCTTTTTAAATCATTAAATTTTGAATGATGGTATGTATTTTTTAATATACTTTTTCTAACCATTTTTATTTTCACCTCTAAACAGATTAGTACCTCTATCAATAACCATAAAGAGCTGTATCAATCCCTTAGAAATCGGCTTCTTTTCTATATACTCTTCATTAACGGTTAGTTTCCCATTAGTTATACCTATAGATACTGTAGGTATGTTCTTCTGGAGTAAAACAGCTGCTTCATCTCTGATGACTCTAAATTTGGATTTAATACCCAGTTTTTCATGTATTTCAATTATTTCATCAATTAACTTGCTTTTTTCCATAAAATAGTTAGCAGGCGAATACCCTATTAAATCAAGATCAATATCAGTTCTTAGCTCCTTGGAGAGTTTTTTTATGGTTGAATTCAATATTTGATTTTCATATTCAAGATATTGACTTTTTCTGCTCAACAGTTCAAGCTTCATAACTCCTTCATCCGAAATAACCTCTTCTTTAGAATCTGAAGAAATGTCAATAATATTTATAAAAGTACAGGATTCCTCGGGCCATCCGATAATTTTAAGTCTTGCCCCTATCTCTGTTAATATATCCATCGCAGAGAGCTTATTTGGAGCTTCACAGATATTGATTAGATCAATTTGTTCAGTTTTTACTTTTATTTTGTATCTATACTTTCCTAGTGATTTAAAACCTATATCTCCCAGTGAGGTACTATCAATATCAATAGCAAACATTACATCACTATCTGTATTATCAATATAGTGATTAAGGCTTTCAAAATTTTGCTCAATATTTGAAATATCGGTAAATAAAAAAGTAATATTGTACCTCAAATCATGTTTTTCATTAAACAAATAGTTAATTATATTTAACATTACTGAAACCTTAAGAGAATTTTCAATTAATCCCTTACCGTAGGCCTTATCCTTATCCAATCTAACAAATCTTTCATGCCTGGATAACTTTTTATATTTTATTGGGGTTAAAATTAACACCGATTTTTTTTCTAATTCTTCAGATTGAAAATAATCTACAATAATATTCCCAGCATCATCTCTATCAATTTTTGGAACATTGTATTCTTTTAACCTGTTTAAAATAAATTCCTTCTGTGAATCAGTAGACTCACTTGATATTGGTATCTGGTTGTACATAATTGCATCTGTCAAAATATTATCACAATACTGATTTAAATTTTTTAAGGTAAATCCCTTAACAGACATATAACCTCCAAAAGATTATTATCTAGTATAAGTATAGTAATTGTAAGAACTTTTTCAATAATTAAATGGGAATATCAATATATTGAAATTATAAACTCAGATCTTATTATAATAGCTATAAACTCGGGAATAAATCGGTGAATAAAGATGAAAAACAATAAGATTTTTACTACAAAAATATTTTTTATCTATTATTATAAATACTAAAGCTGGAAGCAAGGAATGTTGTATTGTGAATATAAATTTTTTATAAAGTGCTTGACAGAAAGTTTGGATATGTTAACATCTCTATAAAAGTTGCTAAATTGTTGATATTTAATAAAATAATTATAAAACAATATTAAGGAGGTTTTATGACAAAAAATGATTTAACAGAAAAGATATGGGAAAAATATGAATGTTTAACCAAACAGGAATCAAAACAAATAATTAATTTATTGATGGAAGAAATAAAAAAGGCGGTTGAAAAAGACGATAGCGTAGAGCTTAGAGGTTTTGGTACTTTTAAAACCAAAACCAGAAAAGCCAGAACTGCCAGAAACCCGCACACCGGGGAAAAGATACAGGTTCCCAGAAAGCAGGTTCCATATTTTAAACCATCGCCAAAATTCAAACAAAGGGTGAATAATAGCCAGTTAAAATGAAAAATATTGTAATAATTTCGGATACCCACAATAAAAATTTACCTCAAAAGTTACAAAAAGAACTAACTCAGTGTGATATTATCATACACGCTGGGGATATAACTTCGGTTAATTATTATGATAATCTTGTTTCTTATAATAAAACTATTCATGCCGTGCAAGGAAATATGGACAGGGGGAAATTAGAAGATATTCTCCCTGTCAAAAAAACATTTATAATAGAAAATAAAAAATTTGCCCTAATGCACGGCTGGGGAAGCCCGAAAAATCTTTCAAAAAAGGTTGAAAGGGAGTTTCAAAACTATGACTGGGATATTTTGATATTTGGACATACCCACTCACCAACTGAAATTAAGAAAAATAACAAACTAATCCTAAACCCTGGTTCTCCAACCGAAAAACGATTTGCTAAAAAAAATACTTATATAAAATTAAAAATAAAAAAAAATTGCATCAATTACCAATTTATTGAAATATAATTTCTTGCTAAATAGTATATTTCACATATAATATCTATATGGAAAAAGAAGTATTAATATTATCAAAAGAAGATACCCATTTTACTATATCCCTATTGTTATCAAAACACGGATATAATTATAAAACTTTTTCGGAAACTCAAAAACTAATTTCAAGTATTAATACAGGTATTCTTCAGGTAGTAATTTTTGAAAAAGAAAAAATCACAAAAAATGATGTAAAATCAATAAAAAAAATAAAAGATAACAATGTTTCCATAATAGTTATATCAGATGAAATATCGGTAGATATACTAAGAAGATTAATGAAAACAGGGATAAAATATTATTTTAACCACCCCTTTGATGAAAAAAAACTTGTTTCTGCCCTTAAAGAATACTTTGATTCAAAATTCACCTCTCAGGAAAGCAACTACCTTGTAAAAAAATTGAAAGATAAAATTTATAAATTCAAACTATTAAATCAAACTGCAAAAATGATCAACTCCACATTAAACATTGATGAAATACTAAAAAAATTAATGACAAACATGGGTGAAATTGTAGATGCAGAAGCCTGGTCGCTTTTAACCTATCAAAAGGAAATAAACAAATTAAAGTTCAAATATGTGGTAGGAGAAAAAGCTGATCAACTAAAAGGCAAAGTAATGGATCTAAATAAAGGTATAGTGGGATGGGCAGCCAGGAATCGGGAGAGTGTTCTTGTCGAAGATGTAGAAAAAGATGAACGTTTTTATAAATATTTTGATAAGAAAACAAACTTTCAAACAAAAAGTGTTATATGTATCCCGATAATATATAGAGATGAACTCCTTGGGGTAGCAGAGGTTGTAAATAAGAAATCTGAAGGAAATTTTAACAATGAAGATTTGAACATTATGGAGATACTTGTTGAAAACGCAGCAATTGCAATAAAGAACTCATATTTACTAGAAAAAGTTTACCAGATATCTTTAAAGGATCATCTTACTAACCTGTATAATTTTAGAAAATTGAATCAAATAATTGATGAATATATTAAGAGAAAAGTGCCCTTTTCTCTTATTTTTATGGACATTGATGATTTTAAGGACATCAATGATCACTACGGACATCAATATGGTAGTAAGGCATTAATCGAGTTTGGTAAAATTATTGAAGATCTGCTCTCCGATCATAGTTTTGGGTTTCGGTATGGAGGGGACGAATTCATTGTAATTCTTAAGGGAAACAAAATTAAAGATGCTACTAATCTCTCCAAAAAAATAGCAAAGAAACTAAAGAACTATGAATTTTTAAAAGATGATAATATAAACACTACATTAACAATAAGCATCGGCATATCTCACTTCCCTAATCTGGCAGAAGATAGAAGAGAAATATTAAGTCAGGCAGATAAAGCAATGTATAAAGTAAAAAAAGCTAATAAAAACGATTTCCATGTCTTCTGTGGAGATTAGAATATTATTGACAAAAATTAGTAATCTTATTAAACTTTGTTTAACAAAGGCGGGGTGTAGCGCAGTCCGGCAGCGCACATGCATGGGGTGCATGGAGTCGGAGGTTCAAATCCTCTCACCCCGATTTAAAAAATAAAACAGGAGAGGTATATATGAAGGAAGAAAAAATTAAACGTATAAACGAACTGTGGGAAAAACAAAAAAATGAGGGATTAACTGAAGAAGAAAAAAAGGAACAAAAAAAGCTACGAAAAAAATATATTAAAGATGTAAAGGAAAGAGTAAAATCCCAAATCAAACAGTGGAAGAAAAATTCTTCCAACGGGAACTAACAGATGAGAAAACTTCAAAAATCTTTCCTTAAAAAAACACTGGAAGTTTATTACAGCCAAAGCATTAATAAAATTTCAACTCAGCAGCTGATTAAAAATTCTCAAAAAATAGAAAGAGCCATTCAAATTAAAATGGGAAATGGGAAACTACACAATCTTAGATTCAAACATTACTGCAATCACAAACCTCCATATGAATGGACTTTTTATAGAAACAACTCGAACACAGACTTCAAATTTTTACCAGAATTTCTAATGGGAAGCAAATTAAAAAGCGGCGAATTTATATATTTTTTAGAAGATTATCCAAACAAGGATATTTCTAATAATCCAGATAAATTTTTTGATAGCTTTCCTGCCTTATTAATCTCATTAAAGGAAAAAATACAAACTATAAAATCTACAAACCAATACTTCAATAATTTCAAAAATTATTTAAATAAAAAAAACGATCCCCAAATAGTATCTTTTTTTAACAACCATTTTAACTCAAAAGATAATTTTGAAATCAGCTGTTTGTTTAATAAGAAGAATCTCTCTTATTCAAATAACTTTTTAAAGATAATGGACTTAAACAACCTAAATTATCATATACCGGGCTTTTCATTTTGGAGTTTATACAAAGATAGTAAAAAAATATCAATAGATAGTTTCTTTAGAACCTTTTTAAATAACAAAGAATGGAACTACTCCCTCTTAAAAAAACTGTCCTTTTGGGAATATAGTTTTAAAATGAAATATGAAAAAAAAGAATATTGATTACAAGTTTAATAATAAAATCATTAGTAAAATATTTAACCTTGCCCGGGAAACTAATACTCCTTTATATCTGGTAGGAGGTATAGTTAGGGACATTCTAATCAAAAAACCTAATTTTAACGACTTTGATTTTTCTTACAAAAAAAATATAAATCCATTTATTAACAAATTAAAAGAAAAGATTAACTTTAAAACCATAGTGTTTAATCGAAAAAATTTTAGAACAATACGGCTATGTTTTAAAAATTTAATAATCGATTTTCAAAAACTTCACAAAAATAATTTAAAAAAAGATGCTTTGAAAAGAGATTTTACCGTCAATGCTTTATATATGAAGTACAACTCTTCTAATAAATTCTCAATAATAGATCATGTAGGGGGACTTTCCCATATTAAAAATAAAATTATAATACCTGTTTCCGAAAAATGTTTTAGGGATGATCCACTCAGAATCCTCCGTATGTACAGATTAAAAGCAACAAGCAATTTCGAAATATCCCAGAAAGCAGCTGTACTATCCCAAAAAGAAATAAAGAATCTAAATAATATAGCAAATGAGAGAATTAAAGAGGAACTAATTAAAATATTTAATTATCCCGATTTTTCGGTATTAAATAAGATGATTGAAGCAGGGGTTTTTAATATTCTTTTTGAATCTAACTTGAAAAAATTTAAAATCAAAATTTTTAAAAATGATTATCTATTAAATATGCTCTCTATTTTTTATGAAAATAACAAAATCGAAAATCTCCCCAATATTTTAAAAGATTATACGTTTTCAAAAAACGATATAAAATTAACAAACATAATAAAAAATATTATTCAAGATACAAAAAACCGTGTAAGCGAAAAAAAATTCATATTAAGATACAAAGATTATCAAAAAAAATACATTCAAAGAGCATTTACCTTTTTGAAAAGAATATGTCCAGAAAAAATAACCTCAAAGTTATTGAAAAAAATTATTCAAAATCATAAATTTATAATTAATGGAAGCATATTAATGGAAAAATTTAATATAAAAGGAGAAAAGCTAGGAAAACTTATTGATAATATGCATACATATCAGATTAAAAATCAAATTAAAAATCCGGATAAGCTATTAAATGTTTTTGAAAATAAAAAACAGAAATAATTGACAAATTGGATAATTATGTATATTTTGTAATTAAAATAATAAGGAGATTATATGGATATTAACAAATATCTTAAATCAAAAAAAAAGGAAATAGATTCATATCTGGATAAAATACTTCCGAAAACAGATAAATACCCTTCCGAACTCCATGAAGCCATGAGATATACTATATTTGCCGGGGGGAAAAGAGTAAGGCCTATATTGTGTATAGCTACCTTTTCAATATTTAATAAAGACCATAAAAAAATACTCCCATTTGCTGCAGCCCTAGAAATAATCCATACATATTCACTTATTCACGATGATTTGCCTGCAATGGATAATGATTCTTTAAGAAGAGGTAAACCTACAAATCATAAAATTTTTGGTGAAGCTAAAGCGATTCTTGCCGCGGATGCCCTTCTTACATTTGCTTTTCAAACAATGTCCAATGTCGATCATTTTGATGATTCACTTATAAAAAAAGCTATCTATGATATTGCAAAATCAAGCGGTTATTCAGGTATAGTTGGAGGGCAATATGTTGATATAAATATGGAAGGAAAAGAGATCGACCTTCCCACTTTAGAATATATTCATACCCATAAAACTGGAGAACTCATTAAAACTTCGGTATATTCCGGAGCTCTACTTGGAAAAGCAACCGACAAAGAACTAAATAATCTTTTAAAATATTCAAAATGGCTGGGTTTAACATTTCAAATAGTAGATGATATTCTAGATGAAATTGGGGAGAAAGAAAAATTAGGTAAAAACACCGGAAAAGATAATAAACATAAAAAATTTACATACCCATCTATATACGGTATAAAAAAATCAAAGGAAATTGCAAAAGATTATACTAATAAAAGCATAAATTATTTAAATAAAATAGATAAAGATACCTCTATTTTACACGAGATATCTAATTTTCTTTTAAAAAGAACCTATTAGCATATGAATGATATATTAATTATTGTTCCAGTTTATAACTGCTATCATTTGTTTGAGAAAATGCTTTCTTATCTGTTTTCGTATAATTACGACATATTAATAGTAGACGATGGCTCATCAAATATACCTGAGAATATAGTTAAAAATCCAGATATAGATCTAATTTGTCATAGTAAAAACAAAGGTAAGGGTGCTGCCCTCAAGACCGGATTTGATTATGCAATTAAAAATGAGTATAAAGGAGTTTTTACTTTAGATGGTGACTTTCAGCACCATCCCGAAGATATTGCTCAATTTATCCCAAAAACTAACAACTATGATTTGCTCATTGGAAAAAGAAATTTCAGTGATAAAAAAATGCCTCTTCACAGAAAGATCTCAAATTATCTTACATCCAAAATTTTATCCTTATTATTAAAAAAGAAAATCGAAGACTCTCAATCCGGATTCAGATTTATAAAAACAAACCTGTTAAAGGAAATCTTTTTAAATTCAAACCAATACGAAATGGAAACCGAACTGCTGATTAAAGCAGCTAAAAATAATTATAAAATAGGTTTTATTCCAATAAAAACAATATATAATAAAAGTAAAAGTAATATAAAGGGATTTAAAGATACTTACAGATTTATAAAGGTTGTGATCAAATATGGTTTCAAAAAGTAGATACAGCATAGCTAGAAAAAGAATGGTTGAAAATCAGCTGAAAAGTAGGGATATAAATGACAAAAAAGTTATTGAAGCCTTTAAAAAAGTACCCCGGGAAGCCTTTGTGCCAAAATCTATGCAGCATAATTCCTACAAAGATACTCCGTTACCAATTGGGAAAAATCAAACAATTTCTCAACCCTACATTATCGCAAAAATGATGCAGATGCTTGAATTATCGGGAGAGGAAAAGGTCTTAGAAATTGGAACCGGTTCCGGATATCAGACTGCTCTTCTATGTGAATGTGCTAATATAGTTTATTCTATTGAAAGAATTGAGGAATTTACCAAAAGAAGCAGAAAAGTTCTAGATGATTTAGGGTATTATAAAGCACATCTGGTTACAAGTGATGGTTCCCTGGAATATAAAGAAAAAGCT
>CAZMFS010000031.1:0-11769 GCA_964565585.1 uncultured bacterium | reverse complement strand
AGTTTTATAAGATTTTTATTTTTTTAAAAATTAATTTAGTATTATTTACAAAATATCTGTATTTTTGACTTGATAAAATTACTTGTATTGATAATATAAATATATAGATATTGTTAGGATACAGAAGGAGTTTTTTTATCAAGAAAGATCTTATAGCATATTTTTATAATATTATATTTATCTTTGAGAAAAATGAGTTAAACTATAAATGGAACAATTCATTGAAAAGGTATGAAGTAATTGATAAAAATAATTCTATAGTAGGTTATATTGAAAAATCTAATCTTTTTGATAAATGGGAATTAAAAGATGAGAATAGAAATGTTGTGAGATATTATGTAGAAGATCAATTTTTTGATAGAACAAGAGAGAAGGATAATTCGGGAAATATTAAATGTATAACGGATTATAATGAATCAAAAAATAGATACGTTATTAAAAATAAGGAAGGATATATAAAATATTATTATGAAAAAAGTCAATGTGACGGAAAATGGAATATTAAAGATAAATATGGAAATTTTATAGGGTATTATGAACATGATTCATTGTTTAACATCTGGGAATTTAATGAAAAGCGATAATAGACATTTCAAAAATATTTATTTTTATCAATTACCATAATTTCATAAATTAAATCTTATATAATTGTTATTTTATAAACTTGAGCTATACTATCATGAATAGCAAAATATATGCTCATTTGAAAGTACATAAAGAGGTGATTTGAATGAATCCCTTTATCTTAGTTTTGCCGTTTCTATTGATCCGCTATATTTATCTGAGAATATTAAGCAGGGAGGCTATGAATCGGGCTGATTATTTTCCACCTGTTAAAGGTAAAGAGAAAATAGCATATTATATTTCTCAGTTATCAACAATATTTCTTATGATATATCTGGTTTTTACTAAAATTAGTTTAAGTTCAATTTATAATTATCTTGGCATATTTATATATATAACCGGATTGATTATATATACAAAAGCAATTATAGATTTTACAAAACCCCTGTCTAATGGTTTAAATACTAATGGAATTTTTCATTTTTCAAGAAATCCGATGTATGTGGCAAATTTTCTAAATTTTTTAGGTTGCTGCTTGATAATAAATTCATGGATTTATTTAATTGTCTTGGTTATATTTCAAACAGCAGTGCATTTTTTGATACTTTCGGAGGAAAGATGGTGTTTAAAGAACTATAAAGATAAATATAGAAAATATATGAAAAATGTTAGAAGATATATTTAGAAAATTTATTAATCATAGCGATTTCTATTATTGTTGTGGGCATTTCGGGTCAGTTTATATTATTTTTTAAAAAAAATAAAATATTATTCTAATAAAATCAAAAATTGATATCAGTTAACTTGTTTTTTAAAAATATAGGGCTAATATTAAAGGATGGTTGGTTGTGTATTAAGTTGTTATTTATCTTTTTAAAAAAAGGAGAAAAGATGAAAAAAATTTTTATTTTGGTTATTTGCTTTATTGTATTTATTTTTTTTATAATACCGGAAAATTTTTCAGGACTTCTGAGTAAAGCTAAAAAAGGAGATGAAATTGCTCAGTATAAGGTAGGAGAAAAATTTTTAAAGGCTGATGGTGTTGAAAGGGATTTTGTTAAGGGATATAACTGGATAGAAAAATCTGCGAAACAGGGTTATCCTCAGGCTCAATTTCAAATGGGTGTTATGTATAATACTGGAATACCTAGAGGAAGGGATCAGCAAAAAGCTTTAATGTGGTATGAAAAATCAGCAGATAGCGGCTATCCTGAAGCACAGGCAAATTTAGGGTATATGTATTTTCACGGAACAGGAATAGAAAAAAATAATGATAAATGCAAGTATTGGTTAAATAGATTGAGGAAAAATCCAAAAGCAACAGAAAGTATGAAAGACAGTGCCAGAATCTTTCTTGATGTAAATAATCTTGAGTAAAAGAGATTAGTTAAACTATAATTGAGGTTGTATAAGAGTAACTATAAAAATTTTAAAAATTTATCTTTTATTTGTGCTATAGGCTACTAGTTTTTTGTACCTCAGAAATACTGAAATGTTTAGGTTCTTAAGAAATGAAAATAACTTAAAAAGCTTTAAAATTGTTTCAAAGATACAGCCTCAATTTTATCAGGGGAAAGACTCGTCTGGAATCTATGAAATATTATTTTGTAATAATGATTACACCAAGAAGAATTTAGTAAAGTCATTAAGATAAATCATTGACCTGGATTACTATCAGGATCTATTTTCTCTTCAGATGTAAGAAGGCAATACTAAAGAAGTATCTAAAAAAACTTGAGAAAGGATTCGGCCTAGTTATCTTATAACATAGTGGGATGTTTTTTATTTAATTAAAATTATATCGCTAAATTTTAAAAAAATTACTGTAAGATTATCTTTTTTAGGTACTTTATCAGGATTTAATTTTAGTATTTCTTTGAAAATAATAATCTATCATGAAATGAGTATATATATTAATGGATATAGAGCTACTATCTAAATTACACTAAGATAATGTTATAGTAAAAAAAGAATCCAGTGTTAATGATCCAATTAAGTTAAAGCCAATTTTTTTCAAAGAAATTAATTATAAGAATATTGAGAATTATAAAATAATCCGAAAAATAATTTTATTTGTGTTTTTAGCCAAATATTATGGTTTGTATATATTTGCATAATTAAAAACTACTACATGTATATTTAGAAATATAAATAAAAAGGGGGTTAAAATCAGAAAAAAAGAACAATTTAAGTTTATTAACATTTTTAGAAATTTATATAGAAAAAATCCTGCAGAAGTTTTGCCCAGTGTATATTATAAGACTTAAAAAAAGGACAACTGATTATGAAACTTAGGTAAAAATTTATAGTAAAATATCATATGAATTAAAAATTTACAATAAAAATTGAATAATTTTATCCTGATATAGGAACTCCAAACTTTCTTAAAGCTTTAGGAAAAGATTATTGAATGTTGATTTAGCTTTGCTAAATGTAAAATATATTGAGAAGGAGGGTATAAATAGTTTTAATAATAAAGAGGAATATTTTTAATTAACTCATTATCCCAAAAATAACTATTATTATGAACTTGATGAAAACTATTGAGTTTCAAACTATTTTCATATTTTTTAATAACTGCTCTGAAAAAATTAATTTGGATATAGACCAGATAAAAGAATGGAGCCAAACAAGTATATACGATAATACTCTGTGCATATGAATAAAAGATAAAGAAATATGCAGTAAAACAAATCTTATTATTGCTTATTATGATAGATCAATTTCTGAAGTATTCATTAAATGTGTTTAGTTTAAGCCAAAAGGTAGAAATAAATGACTGAAAGAAAATCTTATTAAAGAGCGGTTAATTAGGTGAAAAAATAATACGGATTTTGCTACTGTTGACGGGAAAATACATAATAATTCAAAATTGAAAGGCTGTACTGAATATGCGGTTTTAAAAAATAATAAATGATATGTAGTAAGAAATTGATTATTAAATATTAATTTATAATGGATTCGAAAATAATTTTTTCTTGCTAAATTTTTAAATATTGTTAAAATACATAGTGTTAAAAAAAATTAAAGATTATTGGAGAATAGAAATAAATTATTAAAATTATCGTAGGGGGAATGGGAATTTTTAGATTTTCATTACAATTATCAATACTTAATTTTAATTGTTAATTGTAAATAGGGGAGTTTATAGTAATTATCGATTAAAAATTGTTATTATTTTTAGTGGAAGTTGGATTTATCTTAATAAAAATATTAAAAATTGTTGTGTGGAGAAAAAAAATATAAGATGATTTAAAAGGAGGATAATTATGAGTTGGTATCTTAAGGTTCTACAAAATTACGCTGTTTTTGATGGAAGGGCAAGGAGAAAGGAATACTGGTTTTTTGCTTTATTTAATATGCTTTTTGCTACAGCTTTTACTTTCATTGATAAACTTATTGGAACTTATTATTCACAGATGGGTGGTTACGGAATTTTAAATACAATATATTCTTTAGCAGTATTAATTCCGGGATTAGCAGTTTCAGTAAGAAGGCTTCATGATACAAATAGAAGTGGATGGTGGTTGTTACTATATTTTATTCCAATAATTGGATGGATCTGGATATTGATTCTTATGGTTAGAGATAGTGATTCAGGTATGAACAATTACGGTCCTAATCCTAAGAAGGAAATATAAGTTAAAACAAAGTTTTAATATCTGGAGAATCAAGGATTTTAGTTGATTCTCCTTATCGTTAAATTAATTGGAGTATTTATGGGAAGAATAATTGGTAAAAATATAATGCTTAGAGAGTATAAAGAGGAAGATATTGAAAAAATCCAAAAGTGGGTAACAGATAGAGATGTTACCAGGTATCTATCGTCTCATTTTGATTTTTCTCAATCTCTTAAAAAAACTGAAGAATTTGTAGAAAATGCAATGGATAGTGATTTTACAGGATTTGTTATTGCAGACAAAAAAACTGGTGAATATATTGGACAGATTGATTTTAATATTGATAGGAAAAACAGAGTTGGTACCCTAGGAATAGTTATAGGTATAAAAAAGAAGCAAAACCAGGGTATTGGAACTGAAGCTATGGAACTTTTTATAAATTTTGGATTTAATGAACTCAATCTTAATAGAATCGAGCTTGATGTTATGAGTTACAACAAGAAGGCTATAAGAGTTTATGAGAAACTGGGGTTTAAAAAAGAAGGCTGCAAAAGAAAAAAATTCTATAGGGATGGAAAATACCATGATATCTATATTTACGGTCTTTTGAAAGAAGAATGGTAGTAAAAAAAGATAAATTTTTGTTGGGAATTTTTTATTAAATAGATTGTAAACATAATTAATAGAGCAGTTTAATAAATAGAAATATAATAAAATCTTAAAAAAAAGAGAACTTAACGGCAGATAAAAGTAAAGTATCTGCAAAAGATCTATACACTATAGAAACTGTATCTGATTTAGATGTATCTTTTCAATATTAAAACATTAAAATATTTATTAAATTATTGAAGTGCTTGGTTTTTTCAGCTAAAGTATTGACAGCAATAATTTATAAATAAAATCAGGGGGGTAATTCAGTTAAATTTGATATAAAGGACAAGAATTGATTACATTTGAAAAGTTTAGTAAAAAACATATTAGTGAAGCAGCTGAAGTTTCTTACAATGAGTATATTAAAGAGAGAGAGAATGTAAATATACTTCCAAAAAACGATTATAAAGAATATTTTGTTAACCTTTTGAAAAAAATGTATGACCACGGGCTTGGAATAACTTTATATGAGGATAGAAAAATGAGAGGTTTTTTAACCTGTTACGGTCCTATAGACAATTTTTTTGGCAGTTCAAAAGGTATTTTTATACCTTTACACGGGCATGGGGTTTTAGATAAAAATAAAGACAAAATATATTCTTTGCTATATCAGAAGGCGGCAGAAAAATGGTACAGAAAGGATTTGTTAAGCCATGCAGTAACTATTTATACTCATAGCAGTGATGTTTTAAATTCTTTTTTTTACAACGGATTCGGAATGCGCTGTATCGACGCTATAAGTTCTTTAGATAATAAAAAATTAAATTTTAATAACAGCCTTGATGCTGATTATAATGAGATAGATTTTGATGAACTTGATAAAGTACAGCCTCTTAAGAACAAGCTAATTAAACATCTTGCAGATAGTCCAACTTTTTTAATTTATAAGAAATACGGTCTAAAAAAGTTTGTTGAACAATCAAAAAAAAGAGGTTCGCGTTTTTTTACGGTAGATATAGATAATGAAACTGCCGGTTATATTGAAATAATGGCTAGAGGTGAAAATTTTAGTACAACAGCTGAAGATATGACTAATATATGCGGGGCATATTTACAAGAAAGATTCAGGGGTGAAGATTATTTTCAAAACTTACTTTACTTTATGTTTGAAAAGTTAAAAAGAGAAGGGTATAAAAGATGTGGGGTTGATTTTGAAAGCTTTAATCCTTTAGCTTACCGTTTCTGGACAAAATACTTTGAACCCTATACACATACACTTACCCGAAGGATAGATGAAAAAACTGACTGATATAATTTTACATACTAAAAATTCTATTACTCTTACGACCTTGTTTTTAGATATCAGCTAGTAAATAATTGTTAATGCTAGAAATGGAGCTAAATTAAAGACCAGTATTATAATTTTCATAATCATCATGGAATTAAAATACGCATTTTTAAATTTTTCTCTGGTTATTCCATACCAGCTGTTAAAAATATCATATATTAATTTGCTAGCTATCCTGTAGATTAAAAATGCCATAAGAAAAAGTGCAAAATTAATAATAGTATTCCACATAAAAAAACATTTTAATAATTGAATGTTCATTTTTCCTCCTTGATAAAATTTAATATTTATATTATAAGTTAAATTATTTTTTTAAAAACCAACCTAGTAATTTTTCTTCATTAAAGGGATACTTTATGATAATATTGATTAAATGGTAATATTAAAAGGAGTTATTATGAAAAATTTTAGAATATCTCCAGGATGGTGGCCTGTTTTTATATTATTTTCACCTATTTTATTACCCTGGATTCTGGGTAAATATATGAAGTATAAAAAGAATCAAAAGGAGATTCAGAAAGAAAACAGAAGAAAAATTGCTGAAGCACGAAACCTGGATCTGGAAGAGTCTGAAAAAATTAAATTGCAGGTAATCGTTGACTGGAAAACAAAAAAGGGTTTTAGAGGAGATGCTGCTGTTTCCTATCTATTTACGGCAGACGATAAAAATATGCTCTTTGATATAGGTCACGGTAAGGATACAAAGGCTTTTTTGAATAATTTTAAAAAACTCAAGATTAAATCAGAAAATATTGATGGACTGACTATATCGCATCTTCATAGAGATCATATGGGAGGGATGAAATCTTTTCAGGAAAATACAGTAGTTTTACCTGAAGAACTGAGGTCTAAGAAAAAGATAACATGTTTTCTTCCAAGTGAAGCAAAAACTAAATACTGCAAAAAAGATACCATAAAGTATGAAAAAGTATTGCTTTCAAAATTTGCTACAACAGGACCTTTAGAAAGAGCGATGTTTATTTTTGAAAAAATTACAGAGCAGGCTTTGGTAATGAAATTAAAAAATAAAGGGTTGGTTGTTTTTACCGGATGCGGGCATCCCACAATACAGGTCATACTCGATATGGTTAAGGCAATTTTTGATGAACCTATTTATGCTGTGGGCGGCGGGTTACATTTTCCGGTTAAGTCGGGAAGAATTAAACTAAAAGGTATAGATTTACAGCGAATTATTGGCACCGGTTTTCCGATCTGGAAAAAACTGACCGATAGAGATTTAAACAGGACAATAGACTATCTTAACGATATCAATCCTAAAAAGGTATTACTGTCAGCACACGATACTGACGATTATGCACTTGAAAAATTTAAACAGTCTTTATATTCTGATGTTGAGATACTTGAAGCAGGAGAGAAGTATATTATATAGGGACAAATATGAATATATAATATTTAAAAAAGTTATCTCATGATAAATAATATAAATAAATTTTAATTACATGGATAATTTTATGATTCGGATAATACCCGTATGGGTAAGAAAAAGAACACATAAGCTGGATAGATTAACAATAGGAGATATAATATGCTAAAAAATATGGATGTTTACTGGATAGGAGGGGCTCCCTGCAGCGGCAAAAGCACCTTCGCCGAGATGATTAAGGATGAATTTGATTTTTATTATTATAAAATTGATGATCATCTTGAAAGGTTTATGAAAGAGGGAGCCGAAAGAGATATATCAATATTAAAAATGTTTCATGAAATGAATTTAGATCAAACATGGTTAAGAGATGTAGATCAGCAGATAAACGATGAATTCGAATTTTATAATAAAACTTTTCAGTTTATAAAAAAAGAGATACAAAATATTAATTCAGATAAACCGATTATCACCGAAGGTGCAGCACTCCTGCCATCTTTAATGAAAAAACATGATATACCTGATAAGAGATATATTTGTATAACTCCAACGGCTGAATTTCAGCTTGAACATTTCAAGAAAAGAAAATGGATAAACTATTATTTAGCTGATTGCTCAGACCCGGAAAAAGCTTATGAAAACTGGATGAAAAGAGATATAGGTTTTGCTAAAAGAGTAAAGAAAGTCACATTAAAGTTAGATAAAAATTATTTTGAGATTAATGATGAAGTTGATAAAAATAAGATGTATGAAAAAGTAAAATCAATCTTTGGGTTAATAAGATAACTTTCATAATTGAAGGATTGGCTTGGGTTAGATTTTACATTGGATTATGACTGTCAGCTCAATTTTGTTATTATCTTGTTTTCTTATTACTCCTAGTATAAGATTATTTAGAACTGATACAATTAAAACGAAACGTAGAAGTCATAAATATTTTCTAAAATATATGAAGAAAGTTAAATTAACAGAACTAAACTTTAATACGACTATAAAAATTGATTTTAAATTTTTAAAAGAGATAAACTTAGTTATATATAGCATTTACTTTTTAAAATAATATAAAATTTGCAGTAAAAAATATTTTATCTTATTTTTTAATATAGGAATTGTATTAAGACCTTTTTGTTTTATACTATTTCCGATCCACGTGATGTTATGACTTACTATATTAAATAATTTATTTATAAAATCCTTTTTAATACTGTTTGAGTTTTAAAAAACCGATTTCTATTTCTATAAAATTGCGATATCAACCTTTCAAAATTTTCATTAATTATTCACCTTGAAAAATTATATTCTATAAATATACTTGTTTATTAATTTTTCTTTGATTTTTAGTTCAAATTTAATAGGGGGTGTTTAGTTTATGAAAAAAGTTTTCGTTGTTTTGGCTATAATAATTTTACTTTTAGAGGTAGCATGCAGCAGTGATAATAGTTCCGGACCTGAATTAGAGCAGGAACAGGTTGTATATGTTTTACTTGAAGAAGGGTATAATTCTTCTGAATCAATTTTCAATGTTGATTACTTTGAAGGATATATACCTGATTTGAACAAAAAAATTGTTGGAGAATCTTATAAAATATTTTCCTATGAATTTGATAATTTTGAAAGAAATTTTGAATACTATACTTATGTTCTCTTTACAATATCGAATTGGTCAAATTCTCAAATGGATAATGTTAATAATGCCTTACATAATAGCAGTACAGTACCTATAGAAGTTGTTACGAATGTAGGAACATTAACAGGAGAAGTAGATAAAATTATGTCAGTACTTCAAAATGTTCAATACAATGGTAATGATCCTGCAACTGTTGAATTTTTATTGAAGGATAATGAACTAAATATTAGCTGGGAATATCCTTCAACCCCACCTGAAAAATTATTTTTATATATTTACTATACAGAATGGATGGATGGGGGAAATCTAAATACGGAAAATATAAAACTTGTTGAGAAAATTATTGAAGGCAACAATACATCTTATTTATTAGAGGGAGATTTGCTAAATAAAGAAGGAGTAATTACAATTGAAATGATACCTATCAATGGGGCTTTTGTTACTTCTGAAGATAATAATACTTTAAAAGAACCTAATATGACTGGAGATGGTATAGGATATTTTTATATATTTGCAGATGACTATAGGGATAATGTCGATATAGCGGTTTCTCCAACATCTACACAGTTTAAAAGAGATACTTTAAATATGGAAAGTAATTTTCACGGAAAAAAACGTTTAAAAGAGATTCTTGGATTTAAATAAAATAAACTAATATTTAAAGAAATTGGGGGTATATTATGAAAAAAATATTTATTATATTTTTTCTACTACCTTTTATTATTTTTATAAGCTGCAGCAAAAGTGATTCGACTACTACATTTAATATTGAAGAAGAGCAGGTTGTATATATTTTAATTGATGAGGAGTATAATTCTACAGAAATGACATATGAAATTCTTTTATTTGAGGGATATATTCCGGATTTAAATAAACAAATTGAAGGAAAATCCTATAAGATATTTTCATACGAATTTACAACTTTTTATAGATATTTTAATGCTCAGAGCTATGTAGAATTTAATGATTGCTGCTGGAGTACTGAGCAAAATGATAATATAAATGATGATTTTAACAGCAATGAAAAAATCCCCGTAGAAGTAACTACAAACATTGGATCAGTATCTGGTGAAGTAAATAAAGTTGGAACATATATTACTAATGTACAATATAACGATTCTGATCCAGCCGGTATTCATCTGCCTAAAGGTTCAGACGTTAATATTAGCTGGGAATACAGTTCTAATTCTCCTGAATGTGTTTTTATTTATATAGAATATCAGGTTTGGCTTGATGAAGGTTCAAAAAATTATAACAATATTAAACTTGTCGAAAAAATTATTGAGGGGGATTCCGTTAATTATCTATTAAATGGAGATTTGTTAACAAAAGATGGAAGAATAAGAATTGAAATAATTCCTGTTAATGGTGCTTTTGTAGCTTCTGAAGATGAAAATATTATGAAAGAATTTAACATGAGTGGGGATGGAATAGGTTATCTTTATATATTTGGAGAAAGATATGCTCATAATAAAGCTATTGGAACTTATGCAATGTCATTAGATGAAACAAAAATAAATAGTATAAGTAATGACACTAAAAATAAATTTATAAAAATAATTGAAAATAAGGAAAATAAATATTAATGAAAGGAAGATTTTCCAAATAAAAGAATTATTTAGTGTAAATTAATTAGTTTTAGTTTCATAGATAATACAAGTATTAAAGTAACAATATATAACTTAAGGTTCTAGATTATTTATGATAATTGCGTAATAATAATCTTTATATTGTAATTTTAATAATTTTTATTTAGAATATAAACTAGGTTTGTATAAAAAAATAATTATGGATTTATCGTTTTAAACAAAAAGACTTAATTATAAATATTTTTAATAATTATTTATAATAAAAGACTCCCGGGAAGTCTTTTATATGTAAACGGTAATTTGTAAATTTAGGAGATTGCTTCTTCAAATATTTCTAATACTTCTGGAATAATTATGTTTAATAGCATACCCAGTTTTACTTTGTTTCGATCAATCATCATGCCCCATTGATATCCTTCAATTGGAAGAATAATTACCATTTTATTACCTTCTAAGTCAAGAATATAATAGTTGCCTAAGCCCGGAAAACCGCTATTATCAAGTGCCATTTCCATATTGTTTGTAATTCTACTGAAAAGGGCACAAGCATTTGGATTAGAGTTATAACCTACCAGGCTTTGTCCTTCTTCAGCTTCATAGATATCTGAAGTAAGAAGTCCTTCACCTAGTTCTTCCTTAAGTGTGTCCATGCCTTCATTTAATTTCTTAGTATTCATAAAACCTCCCTTTTTACTTATTATTAATCATATTAACTTCAACCATATAATATAACATATAATACTTCCAGGTCAATAAAAAATTCATAGTTGTAGGGATTACAATATTATAATATGAAAAAATACGTTTAAAGTAGTAATTAATCTATAATACTTGACAAATGTATACTCATATATTATATTATGGATGGACTCAAATTTTAAAGAGGAGGTAAAAAAAATGGCTTTAATACGTTGGGATCCTTTTAGAGATATGGTAACTCTAAGAGATAAAATGAACAGGCTTTTTGATGACACGTTCAAAGGCGAAGAAGGAGATATTGTGAGCAGTTCCTGGGCTCCATCCGTAGATATTTATGAAACTGAAAA
>CAZMFS010000030.1:0-11778 GCA_964565585.1 uncultured bacterium | reverse complement strand
GTATCTTCTGAAACACCAGCACTTTTCATCTGCTTATACCTTGATGAATTTCTGATGGACTGGTTAATGATCTTATCAATTTCCTCCTGAGTTAAACCTCTGAAAGGAAAGTTTTTGCGTCCTCTGTTCTGTCTGAAAAACTGGGGAAAAAATCATTGGTAGAACATAAAGGAAGAACCACTTATCAAATGAAAGGAATAGAACAATTTTATGATGAAAAGACAAAAGGGTATAATATTCCAACTAAACTATTATCAGATTTATACCGACATGCTTATGAACATTCCAGAGCACTATTAGCCATTGAATTGAGTCCGACGCCATACAGTGAAAAATATTTCCTGCCTTTAATTGATGTAGAGAAGTTAATTTGAACCTTCAAAATATCAAGCAGGGTATTTTTAATTTTGTCAAAATCCATGCTTTTTAGCCTCTTTTTTATGTTTTTGAGAGTATTTAATAGCTTTTTTTTATTTTTATTTTCGTTGTATCTATTTTTAGCTTTTTTATAATCATTTTTATAATGATTGATTTTGTCTTGGTATTCATTTAGTTTCCTACTTATTTTTTGGTTGCTTTCAGTTTTTTTGATATCTTCGATTAGATTTTCGAGGTTTTGTAGGGTTTTAATTTTTTGAAGAGCTTTGATAAAGTTTTTTAGCGAATTTTTAAATGAGTCTGTTTTTTTATCTATTTCTTTGGAGGTGTGTTTGAGGCGTCTTAAGTCAACTTCATTTAATAATTTATCAAGCTTTTTAATCATTTTGTCAATTTCTTTATTTAAATAATTTTCTATATAATTCTTTTCCTGGTTATCCATTAATTCCTTGTTTTTGTTTATTTTCTTTTTCATATTTCTTAAATCCTGTTTGATTTTTTTTATATTTTCCCGTTGTTTTTTATTTAATTCACCTTTTAATTTTATTTTTTTATCTAATTTTTTAATTTTACTTTCAATATTTTCCATGTCTTTGTAATTTTTTTCGTTTATCTCTATATTTTTTTTGTAGTTTTTATCAATATAATCATTAACCTTTTTCTCATCAAGTTTTTCTAATGTTACTGGATCGGACCAGGCAGCCTGATTTTTTATATCGATGGCTTTGATTTTTAATTTTGTTTTATCCCACTTTTTATCAACTTTTAAATTGTATGATACAATCCGGGTTTGTTTATTAATATTTATAGTATCTATTATATTCCCATTGTTGTAGATTGTTGAGTTTTTAACTGCGAAATCGTCTTTAACTAAATATTTAATTTCTATTGTATCCCTGTTGTTTATATAGATATGCCCGTTTGGTTTAATGATTTTAATTATAGGCAAAGAATCTTTTGTGATATCATATCTGTATTTTGAAATTAGATAGCGTTTGTTTTTATATGTGTAAAAAAGATCAAATTTTCCATTTTTTAATGTTTTTGATATATCAATATTTTTTGATTCTGGATGAAAAACTATTCTATTTTTATTGTTCTTAACAACAATACTATCTACTTTTTTTGTAGATTTTGCACTAAAATTCCATTTGCTATTTTTTACTATAGTATCAGGTATATTGTTAATAAATCTCGATAAATATTTTGGGGGGCTAATGGATATATCTATGTTTTTAATTTTTGGTAATCTGTTTAAGGCTATTTTTTGATGAATAGTTTTGTTTGATAGTTTATATTTAATATTTAATTCGGATTTAGGTTTTATTTTATATTTAACCTCTTTTCCGGTAGTTTCAAAAATTTTTTTATTGTTTATTATTAAGGATATAGTATCTTTTCTGGTTGTGTAAAACCACAGGGTAATATTTGTGTTTTCAATAACAGGGGTAGGATATTTTTTTAGAAATATGAGCTGTTTATTTGTATCCATGTTATCCATAATAAATTCATCTCCATGAAGTAAAAAAAGAATAGATAGAAGAAGCAATAAAAATGATAATAAATAGTTTTTTAGGTTGTTGCAAAAGAAATTCAGGAAACTCAGATTCTTGAAAATGCTATAGGTTGAATTTTGAATTTGGTTTTTTAGATTTTTAAAGTTTTTATAGATATAATTTTCTGTTAATTTTGGATCTATCTTGTCCAGATATTTCAAAAAGTATTTTGAAAATACTGCCGGAATTAAAATAACTACATAGAGGGAAAATATTAAATATATATATGAAATACTGTATTGGGTAAAATAGAAGAAAAATATTGATATAATCAAGGGCAAGAATAGGTATTTTAGAAACAGATGTGAAAAATATTTAATTTTGATTTTTAAAAAAAGAAACATAATCAATCTCCACTTTAAAAATTATCATCCAATTCTGTTCAAATAATAATCCTATTTTAGCTTATGTAAAGAGTATTCTGGGTTTCTGAGTATGTCCTTTTTTATATTGACAAAAATAGCTTTGAATTATATAATAAATAAAGTAATCAGGAGGTCTATATGAAGAAAGATGGAATGGTAATACCAGAAGAAGGTTTTAGTGAAATAAATCAGGTACTCGATGACCTTTTGGAAAGGTCATCATCCGAATGTGCCTTTCTTGTAGATAAAAGCGGACAGTTAATTAGTATGCGCGGTAATATGGAAAAAGTTGATTCCGCTGCATTTGCATCTCTTTCTGCTGGTAATTTTGCAGCCACAAGTGAGTTAGCCAAACTGATAGGAGAAGAGGAGTTCTCTGTATTATTCCATGAAGGGGAAACTGAAAGTATACACATATCTATTGTAGCTCGTAATATTATAATGGTCATAGTGTTTCGTACTGATGAAACATCCCTTGGATTGGTAAGATTAGAAATGAAAAAATCTATTAAAGAACTGGTGGAACTGTTTAAGACCTTAAATGAAAAATCTAAAGATGAGAAAGGGCAAAAGCAGTTTGATGATTCATTTACAAAATCATTAGATGATGAAATAGATAATCTATTTAAAGATAATGGCTAATACCACATATATATTAAGGAGGCTATATGTCATTAATCAATTATGCATCCCGTGAAATTAATTGTAAAATTGTATATTATGGTCCCGGGCTGGGAGGAAAAACTACAAATATAAAATATGTTTATAAGCAAATAGATGCTGATGCCAGAGGAAAACTTGTTTCATTAGCGACTGAAACCGATCGTACTTTATTTTTTGACTTTTTACCTTTGGATTTAGGGCAGGTTCAGGGGTTTACAACAAGATTCCATCTTTATACAGTTCCAGGACAGGTTCATTATGATGCAAGTAGAAGATTAATTTTAAAAGGGGCAGATGGGATTATTTTTGTTGCAGATTCACAGAAGGAGAGACTTCAGGATAATATAGACAGTTTTAAAAATCTAAGGGTTAATTTAAAATCCCAGGGAATCGATCCCGATAGTATCCCGTTAGTTATACAGTATAACAAAATGGATTTACCTAATGTAATGTCAGCAGATGCTTTAGATGAAAAAATAAATGATAAAGATTATTTATCATTTGAATCTATAGCTATTGAGGGTGTTGGAGTTTTTGATACCTTGAGGGCTATAAGTAAACTTGTTTTAAAATCTATAAGTGAGGGCAGATAATTATGAAAATGAATAACGAGGTTAAACAGAAAATAAATGATGCTTTATCTCATTTGATATGGGAAACATCTTCTAAGTGTGTATTTCTTGTAGATATTAATGGTAATTTGATATCTGCAGCCGGGTACACAGGAGATATCAATACAGTGGATCTTGCATCTTTGAGTGCGAGTCACTTTGCTGCAACTGCTGCACTTGCCAGGATGATGAACGATAATAAGTTTACAGTATTATTTCACAAGGGGAAGCAGGAGAGTATTGATATTAATAAGGTTGGTTCAAAATATTTGCTTGTGACAATATTTGGTGAAAAAACAGTTCTGGGGGTTTTGCAGAAGGAGACTAAGAAAACAATTGATACTCTTGAAAATATCCTTAAGCAATACAGCAAAGTAGAGGAAAAACCTATCAAGGACGTGAAAAATACATTAAGCCAGGAAATTGATAGTTTGTTAAAAGATATGTAGTTTAGTTTTATCTTCCAGCATGAAGGGGAGGGAATATGTCTCTAGAAGGCAATTTGACTGATTTTACTCTGCCGGATCTTTTTCAACTTTTGGGGTTGGGTAAAAGAACCGGGTGTTTGAAAATTGAAAGAAAAAATAAGACAGGAAATATATATTTTGATGAGGGTATGATTGTATATGCTAGAACTGACGGTATAAGAAATGAAAATGCTGTTTATGAGATGTTTTCCTGGCAGGAAGGTGAATTTGAATTTTTAATAAATGAAAAACCTCCTCAAAAACCTGTAAATTTAGATTGGCAGAATATTATACTCGAAGCAGCCAGAAGAGTTGATGAGATAACAGAGATTAAAAAGTCTATTCCGGATTATGATGCTATTTTACAGCTTGTTGATGAGGAAAATAGCAATATTGATAAAATTAATCTTGGTAACGAGGATTTAAAACTTCTTTCACTTATAAATGGTAAAAGAACTGTAAATGAAGTAATTAAAAAAAGCGGGATGGATAAAATAGAAGCAAGCAAAAAACTTGTTTCCTACAACAAGGCGAATTTAATCGATATTGATATGTCCGATGAAGAAAGAGTCAAGCAGACTAAAGAAAAAATTAAAAAATCTGGAATTAAAGGTCCCAAAAAACTTTTTGGATTCTTATTTGGGAAAAGAAAGAAAAAATATGCAGTTCCTCACAATGCAGTTGGGCTACTAACCGAGATGATTAACATGCTGCTGGATTATTTTGAGATTAATGATCCTGTTGTTAGTATAAATTATAACGAGTTAAGTTCAAAAATTGAGGAACTAAAAGCTATCTATCCAGATATGGAAAATGTATTTTTTTCAAAGGATGCTCATAGGTTAAATACTGATAGAATTGAATGGGTAGAAGGGGCTGAGACAGAATCTATACTTGAGGGGTTGAATGAAATACTTGAATATATATTTGAAACTGCCCGTACAAATAATCCGGGCGAGGATGTACTTGGTTTATATCAGGAAGTTTATCAGGAAGTAGTGAAACTTGCAAGTCAAATGGAGCTTAGTCAGGAAGCTACTCTAGGTTTGAAATACATTCCAAAAAGGTAATGTTTTACATATTTTATATGAAAAATTCAAAAGAAATCAAAGGAAAAAAGAAAAAGAAAAGGAAGATCGGATACTAATCTTCCTTGTTCACTCCTTAAGAGATTCTACATGTTTGCTAAGTCTTGATTTGTCTCTAGCAGCTTTGTTTTCATGAAATAAGTTTTTTTGAACAGCCTTATCAATTATTTGATAAAATTTTCTTAATTCTTCCTTGGCCTGTTCATAATCTGTAGTATTAAGTACCTTCTTTTTAGCTGTTTTAACCCTTGATCTTATAGCTTTATTTTTTTTGTAAAGCTTTTTGTCTTGTCTCATTCTTTTTTTCTGTTGCTTAATATTTGGCATAAATACCTCCTTTTTGTGTTCTGAATTTACCAAAAAATAATATATGTGTCAAGCTGTATATTTTTTTATTTTATATTGACAGATATTTATAGTATACTATCATATCGACGGAGGTATTTGTTTATATGAAAAAGATAGTTGTTTTTTTAATTTTATTATTTGTGTTAATATCCTGCGGAAATACCAGGGATAAGGAGAGTCAAAAAACTCAGGAAGAAACAAAAAAGATTAAAATAGAGATTACCGAACAGAATAAGGAAAAATATTATAGGATTTATGAAGAAATAATTAGACTTACAAAAAAATACAAAAACAATCAAGAGGAGCTTAAAAATAAAATTGATGAAGTATATGAAAATTATGATTTGACTAAAAAAGAGTTTGACCAGTTAGGATTAAAGCTAATAAAGGAAGACAAAGAGGATTTTAAAAAAAGAATATCTGAGATTAACCAAAAGTTTTCTAGTAGATAAGTATAAATTTCTAAAACCCCTGTTCTCATTTGAAGTGGGAACTATTAATAGCCAAGGGAGGTGACAATATGCGCAAATATGAAACTGTATTTCTAAAAAGACCAGCACTTGATTCCGAAAAAAGAGAGTCAATCATCGAGGAGATCAAAAATGTGATTACCGATAATGGTGGTGAAGTTTTGGATACTGATGATTGGGGTAAAAAATCTCTTGCATATGAGATTGAGAACGAAACTGAAGCTTATTATTACCTAATAGAATTTTCGGGAAATAATAAAGTGCTTGAGAGTCTTAGACAGTATTTCAACATTTCAGTTGATATAATACGAAAAATGATAGTAAAAAAGGGATGATATTATGGCACTATCTTTTAACAAAGTAATAGTTGGTGGGAACTTAGCTAAGGACCCTGAGTTAAGGCATACTCAATCCGGTAAATCAGTTACAAATCTTATTGTAGCAGTTAATGATTTTTATACCCAGGATGTTTATTATTTCAAGGTAGTTGTCTGGGGTAAAAATGCGGAAAACTGTGCTGAGTATCTTTCAAAAGGAAGAGGTGTACTGGTTGAAGGAAAATTGCAGAGAAGAAAATATGAATATCAGGGTGAAGAGCGATATACTACAGAAATAATTGCAAATAATGTTCAATTCTTACCAGGGAGTTCGGGTAGTTCCAGCAGGTCTAACAGATCAAAAGAAAGCAACGGTGAAGTCCCTTTTAAAGAAGAAAAATCTAATTTTAATGAGAAGAAAAAAAGAAAAGAAATTGAGAAGGATCTTAATAATGTTGATGATGAGTATTATGAAGAAGATGATGATATACCATTTTAATAGTTAGTATACAAGGAGGTTAATAATGGCATATAGATATTATAATAGAAATAGATATTGTAGAATTTGTAGCGGACAGGTAAAAGAAGAAGACGTAAGCTATAAGAATCCGGAAACTTTAAAAAAGTTTATGTCTGAGAGAGGGAAAATTAAATCAAGAAATAGAACAGGAAATTGTGCAAAACATCAGAGAAAGGTTGCTAAAGAGATCAAACGTGCAAGAATGATCGGGTTGCTACCATTTAAAGTTGATTATTATAGAAGCAAACGGAATAGAAGGTGGTAGTTATGAAAATTATACTGAGAGAAAATGTATCCAATCTGGGAGAAAAGGGTGATGTTGTTGAAGTTAAGGACGGATATGCAAGAAATTACTTAATTCCCCAAAGAATGGCACTTCCTTTTAATAAGAAGACTAAAAAGATGATGGATACAATCATTGAACAGGAGCAGCAAAAAGTAAAAAGAGAAGAAAATCAATACCAGAAAAAATTAGATGAAGTAAAAGGGATAAAGCTATCTGTGACCCAAAAAGCAGGCCCTGATGGGAAATTATTTGGTACTGTTACCACCCAGGATATCTCAGATGAAATTAAGGAAGAGAAAGATGTCGAGATTGATAAAAAATATATTGTACTGGATCAGCATATCAGCACTGTTGGGGAATATGATTTAAAGGTTAAATTTGCTCAGGGATATGAAGCAAATTTGTCAGTAATGGTAAATCCTGAAAATAAACAGGAAGAATCGGAAAATGAAAAAGAAGATAAAGAAGAAAATGAAGAGAAAGAAAATCAAGAAAAAAAAGAAGAGTAGTGTAAATGGCTGATTATTTTAGTAAATCTCAATTATCCCAGATAGAGCTATATGATTTAGAAGCTGAGAGTGCTCTTCTTGGAGCACTCTTTATTAACAATGATAAGATACCTCACGTTCTCGATGAATTAAGGGAGAATATTTATATATTCAAACTTCGTGAACACCAGATTATTTACTATGCAATAGTCGAACTATTTAAGGATCATGCTACAGGTGTTGATTCTATTGTAGTAAGAGATTTTTTAAAAAAATGTAGTAAAACACCGGAAGGCAGAAAACTTGATAACGATGAATCACTTTTAAAACGTGCTGGTGGTAATGAATATATACAGGAAATACAGATGAACGCTTCTACATTAATCAATTATGATGAATATATCAAAATAATCAGAAACAAATATATACTTAGAAAACTATTGAAGGTTCTGAATGAAGTTTATGATGAGACTATTTCAAATATGCATGATGTGGATTATATTTTAGAAAATGCCGAGAAAAGAATATTTGATATAGTTCAGGAAAAAAAGGTAAAAAGAAGCTATTCAAATCTAAAGCAAATTATCGATGAACAGATAGAACATATAGAAAAAATTAAAGAAACAGGCGGAAATCATACAGATTATATTACTACCGGATATAAATTACTCGATCAAAAAACAGGTGGTTTTAAACCGGGGCAGTTAATAATTATAGCAGCAAGACCTGCAATGGGAAAAACAGCTTTTTCCCTCAATATTGCAAGAAATGTTGCAAAAAACTTAGAAAAAGGTGTTGCTTTTTTTAGTCTTGAAATGGCCGAGGAAGAAATTGCACAAAGATTTTTATTCATGGAATCTAAAATTAAGGGACACGATGCTATGCAGGGTTATCTCTCCTCAGAGGAGTTTGAGAAGTTGTATGATGCAGGTTCTAATCTTGTAGGTCTTCCTATAGTTGTTGATGATACCGCAGGACTTACACCTATTCAGATGAAGGCTAAACTAAGAAGGATTATATCCAGAGAAGAGATAGATATTGTTATTGTAGACTACTTACAGTTGATGAATACAAATGAGAGATTTAACAATATGAATGCTAAAATTACTGTTATTTCTAGATATCTTAAAGAAATAGCCAAAGAGTTCAACGTACCTGTTATAGCACTTTCACAACTATCAAGAAAGACAGAACAGAGGCAGGATAAAAGACCTAAATTATCCGATCTCAGAGAATCTGGTGCTATAGAACAGGACGCCGATATGGTTTTATTCCTTTACAGGGAAGGGTATTATAATAAGAAAAAGGACGAGTCTGAAACTGAGATAATTATATCCAAAAACAGGAATGGTCCGACAGGTATTGTAAAATTAACTTTCTTCCTGGAATATGGGAAATTTGAATCCCTTAGTTTGAGAGAAAGAACATAGATATGAGGGAAGTCCAATATAATTTATTATTAAAAAAAATCAAAAGTATAGTTTATAAAGCTAATTTTAAGCTACCGGAAGATGTTAAAAGGTCATTAGTTAATAAAAAAAATAAGGAAAAAGGAAGAAATAAAAAAATACTCGATTTAATTATAGAAAATTTTAAGTATGCAGAAAAGAACGAAGTGCCCCTATGCCAGGATACTGGGATGGCAGTTTTTTTTGTCGAAGTAGGCGAAGATGTTAAGATCAACGGAGGCACTATTAGAAGGGCAATTACTCAAGCTACTCAAGAAATATATTCTGATTATTATTTGAGGAAGTCTGTTGTTAATCATCCTTTTATTAGAAAAAATACAGCGGACAATACCCCACCGGTAATACATTTTGATATTATAAAGGGGAGTAAAATAAAAATATCTTTTATGCCAAAAGGTGGAGGTAGCGAAAACATGAGCAGGCTTAAAATGTTTAACCCTTCAGTTAAAAAGGAAAAAATTGTTGATTTTATTTATGAAACAGTAAGAGAAGCCGGTCCCAACCCTTGTCCACCTACTATTTTAGGAGTGGGTATTGGAGGCACTTTTGACTATGCTCCCTACCTGGCCAAAAAAGCTTTGCTCAGAAGTATTGGTGAAAGAAACAAAGATACACAAATGGCAAAGTTAGAAAAGGAAATTACTTCTAAAATAAACAAAAAAAGTAATATAGGGATACAAGGTCTGGGAGGTAAAACTACAGTTCTTGATACATTTATTGAATATTACCCATGTCATATAGCTAGTTTACCTGTGGCCGTTAATATTAACTGTCACTCGGCAAGACATGCAGAGGTAGTTATATGATAGAGCTGGAGATACCACGGGATATTAAAAAACTAGATAGTTTGAAAACTGGAGATTATGTTCTTTTATCAGGTGATTTATATACGGCAAGGGATCAGGCACATAAAAGAATTATAAACTCATTAAAAAAAAATGAATCGCCTCCAATATCTTTGGAAAATAAAATAATTTTTTATGCAGGACCTGCTCCTTTAAAAGAAGGTAGTAATAGTTCTGCAATAGGACCAACGACCAGTTATCGAATGGATAGTTATACAGAAACTATGCTCGAAAAAGGGGTGAAGGGTTTTATAGGGAAAGGAAAAAGAAATAAAAATGTTGTAGAGTCTATTAAAAAACATAAATCGGTATATTTTATTACGATAGGTGGGATTGCAGCTTATTTATCATCAAAAATTGAGAAGATGGAGATTGTTGCATATGAAGATCTAGGTCCGGAAGCAATATATCATCTAAAAGTGAAAGAATTTCCGTGTATAGTTGCTGTTGATAGTGATGGAAATGATATTTTTAACCGTTGAGAGGAGGAATTTATGAAATTGATGGAATATCAGGCAAAAAGTCTATTCGCTGAAAATAATATTAAAATTCCCGAGGGATATTTAATTGAAAAAAAAGACGATTTGAAGGATGTATTAAAAAAACTTGATAATAAAGCTGTATTGAAAGCACAGGTTTTAGCAGGAGGTAGAGGTAAAGCTGGGGGAGTTAAATTAGTTAATAGCTTAAAAGAAGCAAAAGATATGACGGTTCGTTTGCTTGGAAACAGATTGGTTACCCATCAAACAGATTCTAAAGGGGAAAAAGTTAATTCTTTATTGATGGAAGAGCAGATTGGAATAGAAAAGGAGATATATTTTAGTATCCTTAATGATAGAAATAGACAAAAAAATATTTTTATAATATCAGCTGAAGGTGGTACAGAAATTGAAGAGCTTGCAAAGAACAATCCAGATGCTATAAAAAAAGTATGGGTTGATCAGGAAATTGCTCTTAGAGAATATCATATTAGGGAGATGTTTTTACAGCTTGGACTGGATAAAAAATATTATAAAAATTTCTACAAGTTGGTTAATAAAATTTATGGGTTGTATATAGAACGAGACGCTTCTCTAATCGAGATCAATCCTCTTGTGTTCACCGGAAACAACGAATTTGTAGCTTTAGATGCTAAAATAAAAATTGATGACAATGCTTTATTCAGACAGAAAGATTTAGAAAAAATTCGTATTGTTCCGGAAGATGAAAAAGATGAAGTTGAAGCCAAAGAAAAAGGGTTGAGTTTTGTAGAACTAGAGGGAGATGTCGGCTGCATGGTTAATGGTGCAGGACTGGCTATGGCTACTATGGATATAGTTAAGCACTATGATATGGAGCCAGCAAACTTCTTGGATATTGGAGGTTCTTCAGATCCCCAGAAAGTAATAAATGCTCTTGAATATATTACACAAAATGATAATCTGAAAGCTATTTTTATAAATGTATTCGGCGGGATTACAAGATGTGATGATGTTGCAAATGGATTTAAACAGGCTCTTAAGGAAATTGAGGTTAATGTTCCAATTGTAATTAGATTAACAGGAACTAATGAAAAAGAAGGTAAGAAAATACTAAAAGAACTAGGTCACAACGTATACACCGATTTAAAAGAAGCCGTACTTAAATTAAAAGATGTTTACCTAAATAATTAATAAGGAGGATTTATGTCTATTTTTGTAGATAAAAATTCAAAAGTAATAGTTCAGGGTATAACCGGTAGAGATGGTAGTTTCCATACAAAAAAAATGTTGGAGTACGGTACGAATATAGTTGGGGGAGTAACTCCCTTTAAAGGTGGCCAAAAAGTAGGTGATGTTCCTGTATTTAGTTCTGTAGAAAAAGCTGTAGAAAAGACAGGAGCTAATACTTCAATTTTATATATTCCTCCAAGATTTGCAGCAGATGCT
>CAZMFS010000029.1:0-11855 GCA_964565585.1 uncultured bacterium | reverse complement strand
CCAATACAGATCTATACTTATTCTTAAAATAATTCATTATTTGGTCTTGACAATCTTCCAAATTCTATTTAGTATACCGAAAGAATATATATGCAGTTATTTAAGTCTTTGAAATTAAAAACAAAAAATTTATTGAAAATATCCTCGTTCCAGATTCTTATCATGTTCAGACGGGGAATGTTCTATACTTTTCTATCAATTTACTTGAGATTTGTTCTGGATTTAAGTGTTACTGAAACAACCTTATTTGCAACCATGCCTATGCTGGTAAATATTTTCTTTCAGAATTTTGTTTGGGGAAAAGTATCGGATAAATTTCAAAAAAGAAGAACCTTGATTATTCTTGGAGAAATACTTGCCGCTGCAGGAACTGTATTAACATGGTACATTCACCATATAGAAGATACCCCAAGAGTAGCAGGATATATAATCATCATTGGGTTTTCTGTTATAGAAATCTTCTGGTCCATGTCAAATCTGGGTTGGACAGCAATTATTTCAGATTTATTTGAGGCTGAAGACCGAGCATCTGTAAGAGGAAAACTAGCAGGAATTGGAGGAATTGGAAGAATACTGGGAGTTACACTTGGTGGTATTGTTTATGATGGCATGGGACACTACTACGAAGGATGGGGATTTGATCAAGGTGCCCTATTTTTCATTGCAACAGTTTTAATGGTTCTTTCTACAATCCCGATATTTATGCTTCCAGAAGGCGGAGTTTCCAAAAATGAGATAATCGACAACAAAATTGAGGACGATGAAAAAGCTGAAAAAATTAAATCAAAAAAAGTTAAACTGTTTACTATATTTATAATATCTATGGCATTTATAAATTTTGGAAGAAATTCTATAGCAACAATTAAAAGTCAGTATTTTTCTCTTGAATCCGGACTCAATGTGTCTTCCCAAACATTAAGCTATATTGTAAATATGAGATCACTTGCATTTATTGTGTTTGGATTTTTGATTGGTTTTTTGGTGCACAAATATAAGGAAGAAAAGATTCTAATGGCAGGAGCTATAATAGGATTTGTTCACTTAATCGGTTTTGCCGAAATATACAACCTTCCATCTATGTTTATAAATAATTTTCTCGCCGGAGTTTCTCATGTAGTAATTCTAGCTGCATCCTATTCTGTAGCATCAAAATTAATCCCTCCCATTAAGAGGGGAAGACTGTTTGCGATATACAATGCTACACTTTTTTTGAGCTGGGGAATAGCAGGTACCCTTATAGCGGGTCCCGTTGCCGATTATTTACATCACATAGGCTGGAGTCAGCTAAAATCCTATAAGGCAAGTTTCTATGCAGGTTCACTGCTTGTATTGATAGGAACAGCTATATTGATTGTATTTTTAATTAAATACAAAAAAGCCAATGAAGCATCCGAAGCTGTTTAAAATTCAGTAAGTTTAAAAGTAAACAGTTCCCTTGAGGGGAAAAATTCCACAGCTGAGATTTTACTTACCTTAACTGCAAACGGATTAAAATCTTTACTCAGCTCTTCTATCGCTTGCTTTATATTATTTTCAGAAAAATTTCGACCCAGAGTACAGTGAGGTACCCAGTTTTCAGGTAAATAATAAGGATTGATGCTATCATTAAAATCCACAAAATGCTGATTAAAATCCTCATGAACCCTGATCATATACTTGCTAACTTTTGGAGTTAAATACAACACCCTTTCATCAGTTGGAAAGATACCAAATCCAAAAAACCTTACTTCAAAAGGCTTAATAAGTCGACTAAATCTTCTAAGCTCATCCTCAAATCTTCCTGCTAAAATATCACTATAAACTGCAAGTGAAATATGTGGAGTGGATTTGGAATCGATCATATATGAGTTTAACTTATTTTCTTTTAACTTTTCCCAGTAGTTTCTAATTCTGTTTTCTCCCTTGTCATCAAACCCTAATTCAATTCTATAAGCCATATTCATCTCCTCTCACAATTTATTTCATTATTATAACTATTACAATTCTTTATATTTTTAATATAGCACGAAATTTATGTTTTTAAAGTCAATAATTTTGATCACTGATGTTGATTTATTAAGACTTAAGTATTATCATTTAGTTATGGAAGGTTATGCGCTACTAATACTGGCTTTTTTAATACTTTTTTCAAAATTAATAACAAACTTTTTAAATAAAATAAATATACCGCCTGTTCTTGGTCTAATTTTACTCGGTATAGTCCTGGGACCAACGGGATTAGATGTTTTTCATATAGAAGAAGACTATCAAAAACTAAGATTTTTTGCAGACATAGGAGTTGTAATTCTATTGTTTATTGCAGGACTTGAAACAAATTTTAAAAGAATGAAAAAATTCGGTAAAACAACCACCATTATAGCTTTTACAGGAATAATAACACCAATATTACTTGGTTTTTTAATAAGTTATATATATTATCAAAATTTTACTCTTAGCCTATTATTTGGAATTATCACAGCTGCAACCTCAGTTTCAATTTCTGTTAAAACACTAATGGATATGGATAAATTCAAAACTGTAGAATCAAATATCATTATGGGGTCAGCTATAATCGATGACATTATAAGTATTTTAATTCTGACATTTTATTTTGGATTTATTGATCACGGTCAATCATCAATTCTTTCATCATTTCTGGAAATTATAATATTTTTAATTTCTGCTATACTCGTTGGAATATTCATTATTCCCAGAATTCTTAAGTTTGCCAGAAATCTAAATGCCGAATTCCCCCTTGTATCTATAGCACTTGTTATTTTATTTCTTTTCGCATGGACAGCTGAAAAAGCTAATCTGGCTGCCATATCTGGAGCTTATTTTGCCGGTCTATTTGTAGGGGAAACAAATTATAAAAGAAAAGTTCTGGATGGTGTAAGTTATATAGGTCACGCCCTATTTACCTCAATTTTTTTCATCTTTATAGGTGTGGAGTTAAACCTAAGAACAGCAAATATTGCTGTGGGATTTACATTACTCTTTATACTGCTGGCAATAATAAGTAAATTATTCGGAATAGGCTTATCTTCAAAAATGGTGGGGTTTTCATGGAAAAGAGCTCTTAGAATCGGTTCCGGAATGATACCAAGAGGAGAAGTTGCTCTGGTAATAGCTTCGATAGCATTAACGGGGGAAAAGAGTATTAATTTTACTCAATCTCATTTCTCTTCAGTGGTATTCATGGTTATAACCACCACAATGGTGACCCCTTTTTTGCTAAGATTATTTTTTAAAGAAAATAATAAATCGGGAGGTAGTTAATTATGTTATCAAAACAGATAACCAAAAATCATATATTTTTAAATCCAAAATTAGAGGATAAAATGGAACTCTTTAAACTTTTATCCAAAAAGGCAGAAGAAATGAATTTGATTGATTCATCGAAAAAAATGATAGAGGGTATAGAAAAACAGGAAGAAACCGGAGTTATGGAGCTTAAACCGCATATTGTTCTTCCTCATGCAAGAGGTGGTTTTGTAAATGAACTTTTTGTCTTTGCTGCTATTTCAAAAAAGGGTTTGAAGTATAAAGGAGCACAAAAGAATAAAGCTAATGTTTCCTTTTTTATTGGAGTTCCTCCCGGAAACAAAACATACCTTCAGCTTCTTGCTTCTCTATCGAGATTTGTAAAAAACGAAGAACTTTTAGAAAATATTGTTAACGCAGATATCAAGGAAGATATTTTTCATCAGTTTAAAAAATTTGATACACTTCACATGCAGGAAGAAAGAAAAAAACAAAAGGAAAAAAAATATTTTGTCCTTTTATCAATTAATATTGATATAGATGATGATACGATATCTTCATTTTTTGCAGAAATCGGTGTAGAACAAACAATTTCGATTGATGGTAGAAATCTTGATGTTGAATCTTCATTTTTCTCTATTATTCCAAGCATAGGTTTTTCTACCCAAAAAGAAGAATACAGCTATATATACATGGGAATTACTTCAAATGAAAATGCTGCAAATAAACTTTATGGATTATTAAAATCCAAGGATATTGATCTATCAGAAAATAAGATGGGAACACTTGTGCAGCTTGAACTATTTGATTCCTACGGTGGATACGGAAAAGACATCTTTTAATTGAAAATTGAAAATTATAAAATCTCTATCAGACAAAACTGACCCTTAAGATAGGGCCGAGATTTTCTTTATTCGTTAGCAGTTAGTCGTTATAAGATTTAAAATTATTGCAGACAGTTTGAAATTGACAATTTTATGTCATGCTGATAAACCATTGTCCTGAAAAAACCATGCCCTGAACTTGTTTCAGAATTGTTTCAGGATATTTTTCAGCACCTTCTTTACACTATTCATTTAACAAACTCGTTTCAGCATCTTCCTAGAAATTTCCCTGCAGATTATGTTGTTAGTAGCTAGTTATTATGTTCTTAAAAAATTGCTGATGGTAATGGAGAATTGCAAATTATAAAATCTCTTACAGAGATTTTCGTGACGCTTAACGGGTAACATATAATAGGAAAAACAATTGAAACGATTTTTAGATTCAGAATAATATTGAAAAAAGATAAAAAAATCTTATACAAATTCCGAATGAAGCGAGTGGAGTGAGTGAAATCCCGGAATCTTCTGGTATAACCTTAAAATTTTTTCTCAATCTTAATCTTAATCTCAGTCTAAAAATTACGCCAGTGATTTTTACCAGATTCACATTTCTTTCACATTTTGTTGTTATATTATAATTAAGAAAGAAATAAAAGAAAATTAAAAGGAGGTAATTATGAAAAAATTGATACTAGTTTTAGTCACAGCTTTTTTAGCAATAGGTGCTTATTCCCTGGTTTTTGCTGGTCCCAGAGGTAATTTTAACCAAGATAGCTCCAGAAGAGGTCCAGGAATGATGAGAGGCGGTTATCATAGTGAAGGTTATTATCAAAGAGAAGAAATGCATGAATTAAAAGAAAAAATCTTTGAAAAATACGAAGATATGATTGAAAACAACAGAGATAAAATAAGAGATATTATGGATAAAAAATATGATATCAGAAGGAACATTCAAAATGAAATGGAAAAATCCAATCCGGATTGGGGAAAAATTGAATCCCTAATGAATAGAAATCATTCCTATTCAGAAGATATCTGGAAAATAAGAAATAATGAACGCCTTGAAATTTTAAAAAGCTTAAATGAAGAAGAAAGAGAACTATTTATTAATCACTTTCACGGAAGATTTTCCGGCAACCATAGAAGGTTCAGGAGAGGATTTCATCGAAAATCCAGAAGAGGCGGCAAATATAGAGGACACATGGGCTATTAAGTTTTAAATTTTAAATCAAAATAATAAATTTCATATTGTTTAAGAGGGAGTTCATTCTCCCTCTTTTTTTTTGTAACCTTTTTCTTTCTATATAGGTATTGTATACTAAATGATTATAATAGATAAAAGGAGGTGATTATTATGAAAAAATTTATGACTCTGGCTTTTTTAACATTATTTGTTGCAACTCTTTTAACAGTAGCAATTTATGGACAAAAGGAATATGAAAATCTTCCGGGTCCTAGAGTAGCTATAATAGCAGAAAATAATGAAGAACAGCTACAATTTGCAAAACAATTAAGAAACCGTATTGAAAATCTTTACTACAGGGTGAAAATGTACAAAGAACAAAACATGAACAAAATAAAAGAAGAAAAATTCAGCCATATGATATTTGTTCATCGAAATCAAAACGGTCAGGTACCCGAAAATATCCAGAGATACTTAAACAGAATCCAAACCAGAAACAGGGTAATGCTTGTTGCCGTTACTGAAAATGGACAGTGGAAAGCTGAAATGAAGGGTTTTGAAAGTTATGCCTGCAATAGAAATAAACAAAATATTGACCGGACCTGCAGCCAGATAACTCAAAGATTAAGAGAAAAAGATAAACATATAGATAGACTTCAGAAAAGAGACAGGAAAAAAATCCATAAAGATGAAGCTACCCAGGAACAAGAACAGCTAAGAGAGCGAGATAGAGAACAAAAGAGAGATAGAGATCCTGCTAAAGAGGGTACAAAAAAAGGTAACAATTAATGTTTTTCTTCTTTACAACTAAGCTGAGCCCCAAGCAAAATATTATTTAAGTTAAAAAATGTTTTGCTCGGGGGTTTTTTATCTATCAATTTTTTCTTGACACAATCAGTAAGTTAGCTTATCCTAAGAATTGTATTAATTACAATCTTAAGGAGGTTGATATTATGATAAAAATTAATGAAAAGGTTCCAAATCTGGAATTTGAAGCGTATGTTGACGGTGATATTAAAGAAATGGAAATCGATGATTTTAAAGGCAAGTGGCTTGTTATGTTTTTTTATCCTGCAGATTTTACATTTGTGTGTCCAACTGAACTTGAAGAACTTGCTGACAACTACGAAAAAATAAAGAAGTTAAACGGTGAAGTTATAAGTGTTAGTACAGATACTGCTTTTGTTCACAAAGCATGGCAGGATAATTCTGAAACAATCAATAAAATTGATTTCCCTATGGCGGCTGATCCTACAGGTAAAATTTCTAAAACATTTGGTACTTATATAAAAGATGAAGGTGTTTCATTAAGGGGTACTTTCCTAATTGATCCAGAAGGAAACTTAAAAATTATGGAAATCCACAATAATGATATTGGACGTAGTATCAAAGAATTGATACGTAAAATCCAGGCGGCTAAATATGTTAAAGAAAATGATGGAAAAGTTTGTCCTGCAAGCTGGGAGCCTGGAGAAAAAGATCTTGATCCTTCTCTGGATTTAGTAGGGAATATATAAATTTCAATCCCAGACCACCTACTCCCAACCCAATAAAAGGTCTCCACTCGCGGAGGCCTTTTTTTATTTTTTTACCCCATAATACTGATATTTTTCCAGATCGACTTTCTCATTTTCATCAAACTCAACACCCTCTTTTTTTAGAAGCTGTTTTTGTCTTTCATAACCGTATTTGGACTTTATCGATATTTTTCCTTTAGAATTTATAACTCTGTGCCAGGGAAGATTATATTTTTTGGAACTTGAATGGAGCACCCAGGAAACTGCTCTTGCAGCCCTGGGATTTCCCGCTAATTTTGCTATTTGACCGTAAGTCATTATCTTCCCTTTTGGGATATTTTTAATTATATCAATTATTCTTGTAGACAATTTATCTTTCATCTATATTATATGTTTTAATTTCTATTTCACCTTCAAGTGCTTCATAGGCTGCCTCTGTCAGTGCCTTCATTTCATCCTCACCGGGAAATACTTCAACATCTGCAATAAAATCAACTTTTTCTTTAATCCAGTTGCAGAAACGTTTGTTGTGAGCTACTCCTCCTGTGAGTATAATAGCATCCACATTGCCGTTTAAAACTGCAGCATCGGCACCAATTTCTTTTGAGATTTGATAGGCCATTGCTCTATAAACCAGTTTAGCTTCTTCATCACCATCATCTATTCTTTTTTCAACTTCTCTTGCATCATTTGTATTAAGATATCCAACTAGTCCCCCATTTCCTTTTATCATTTTATAAATTTCCTTGTATGTATAATCTCCTGAAAAGCACATTTTTACAAGTGAACCTACCGGAACTTGTCCGCTTCTTTCGGGTGAAAAAGGCCCATCTCCATCAAGTGCATTATTAACATCAACAACCTTACCCTTTTTATGTGCACCGACAGATACTCCTCCACCAATATGTGCAACAATTAAATTCAGATCCTCATATTTTTTATCAATTTTGCCGGCATATCTTCTTGATACAGCTTTCTGATTTAATGCGTGAAATATGCTTATTCTATCAATATTTGGATTACCGGATATTCTTGCAACATCTTCCATTTCATCAACTACTACGGGGTCTGCTATAAATGCATTATCATTATTGTTTGTTTTTGGGGCAATTTCGGAAGCAAGAATTGCTCCTAAATTAGAGGCATGTTCACCCATTACAGCATTTTTAAGATCGGAAATCATCTCATCATTAACCCTGTAAACCCCTCCATCTATTGGTCTTACTAGACCGCCTCTTCCTATAACTGCATCGATATCTTTTATTTGTATATCTGCTTCTGATAATTGTTCTAAAATAATTCTTTCACGAAACTCATACTGATCAATTAATTTATCATATTTTTGAATTTCTTTTACACTATGATCAATTTTATAACTGTATACTTCATCAGTATCTTCAAAAACCGCAATTTTAGTCGTAGTGGAACCAGGATTCAATACCAAAATTTTCATAAAACCTCCTTTTAAATATTTATGATATATAAGAAAAATAAAGCATATATCCCAAAAATCAAGCACCAAATTTATAAAAGCACATTTAAAATTTAAATGTTTGAAATATAATTAGTAAAATTAATTAGGGAGGTAAAAATGAAAAATTTTCTTTTATTATCTATATTTACTGTTTTCTATACTTTTATATTATCGCAGGGAACTGGAATGATGTACAGCAATGAAATGGATTTTGGATACGGATACTGCGGTGGTTACGGTCACCGCTGGATGCAGAGAAATCTGCCAACAGAATACTATAAAAAATTTGAAGACATGATAATTAAAAACAGAGAAACTATGGAAAAACTTTATGAAGAAAAATATCAAATCAGTGAAAATATAAGAGAAGAACTTGAAAACCAAAAGCCTAACTGGAATAAAATTGAAAATATGATAGAAAAACAAAAACAAATTTCGGACAAAATCTGGAATATTATGAAAAACGAACATCTAAAAATATATAAGAATCTTCCATATAAAGCTAGACAGATGCTAAATAATACTTATAGAAGGAATTACAGACAGGGTTATAGACATCGTAAAAGAAGAAATATAAGATAATATAATAAATATATTTTAATATCTCTTAATTTTGTAAAAAAAAGGACTTCAAAAGAAGTCCTTTTTTCATTATTTTATAATCCCTTTTAATTTAGTAAAAAATTTTCTTATATCCACATTGATCATATAAAATGAAGGAATAAAAATTAAAGTTACGAAGGTTGCAAAAAGCAACCCATAGGCTATCGCCATAACGGTAGAAACTATCATTGTTGCAGATCCTCCTATCCCATAAACAGTTGGGAGTAATCCTGCTACAGTGGTAATTGTTGTTAGAAGAACAGGCCTGAACCTCTGCTTTGCTCCATCTATTATATCCATTATTATTGTTTGATCAGTTTCTGTTTCCTTATATACCTGATTGATAAAATCGACCATAATTACACTATCATTAACAACTACTCCACTTAGACCGATCATTCCAATTATTCCCATAAAGTTAAGAGGAATTCCGTGTATGTTGAATGCCAGAAGAGCACCAACTATACCAAAAGGCACAGCAGCCATTATCATAAATGGCTGAGTTACCGAATTAAAAAGCATTACAAGTAAAAAATATATAAGCAGTGCAGCTAAACCAAAAGCAAATAATGCACCCCTCATAGATTCTCTTGTTTCTTTAGCCTCTCCTCCCATCACTAATTCAATATTTTGATTTTTCAAAGCCATCGGTTTAAATTTCTTGTTTATTTTTTTGCTTACCTTTCTTGAGGTAGTTTTTTCAGGATCAATCTGTGCATTTATTGTAATAACCCTATTCCCATTGTAGTGATTTATTGTACTGGGACTTTCTCTTGTTATAAGATTGGCTATTTGTTCCAATCTAATTAATCTTCCCTGGTTATTTGGTATTAAAAGTTTTCTTAAAAATTTTCTATCCTTCTGATAGCTATCATCAACTTTGACCCTAAAATCTATTTCATCCTTTGGAGTCTGGATAGAAGTTGCAATTGTACCCTGATAGGCTGTTCTCACCGTATTTGCTACATTAAATACATCCAAACCGAGCTGAGCAAGCTTTTCATAATCAAAATCGATTTTTATTTCTTCCTCCGATCCTTCCCGATCATTCTCTATATTATAAACACCATCAATTTTTGAAAGGAATTGTTCGATATTTTTTTGAAACTTTACTGCTTCCCGTTCAATATCATACACAATTTTTATATCAACAGGTTTCCCTGTAGGCGGGCCCATCTCCTTTTTATCAAATATTACTGTATGGAAATTCTTTAAGTTATCGGGATTTATTTTTTTTCTCAAATCCCTTGTTATTTCTTCAGCCACCCTATCTCTTTCTGTTACCGGTACCAGATTCAATATGACCTGGGACCAGTTTTCACGATTTCCCTTTGAGTTTAATCTTTTTACAGTATGATGCCCAATATTAGTAATCAAAGACATCCTCTCATTTTCGGGTACCTCATTCAAAACTATTTTCTCTATTTTCTTTGTATATTCCTCAGTTGTTTCAAGTGGGGTTCCCTCATCAGCTTCTAGGTTTATATATATTTTATCCGAGGAATCATCAAAAAATAAAACAAACTCATTTAAAGTACTCCTGGATATGAAAACCGCACCAGCAAAAATTAGAACAAACAATATTAATATTAAATATCTAAATTTTAATGCCTTTTGTAAAATAAACTTATAAATATCCTGAAGGAATAAAAACCATTTTTTCTTTTTTCTTTTCTTTTTGGGTTTGCCCCCGGACAGATGATTGGGCAGGATAACGGTCGCTTCAAAAAATGAAGCCAGAAGCGTCACCGTTACAATAATTGGAAAAACATATATAACCTTTCCCATCTTTCCACCAATTGCCATAAGCGGTAAAAATGCTGCAATTGTTGTAAGAATAGTAACCGTAACCGGATAAAAAACTTTTCTCACACCATCGATTGTTGCATTAAAACTGTCCATCCCTTTGACTTTATTTTCATAAATAACCTCGGATATGACAATTCCGTGATCCACTATCATTCCAATTACTGTAATAATTGCCGAAAGTGTAATTACATTAAATGTAATCCCCTCTAAATACATATAGGAAAATACCATCAGCATACTTAATGGAATACCAAATGCAGTCCAGAAAGAAGTCTTGAAGTCAAGAAAGATAAAAAGAACTGCAACTACAAGCAAAAACCCAATTATTGCATTTGATGATACAACATTTAACAACGATGTAATAGATAAAGATCTATCTTCAATTCCCATTACTTTAAAATCAGCAGGATATCTTTTTTTTGCATTCTTAATAAAATCTTTTATATGCTGCGATGTTTTTACAACATCAGCATTCTCTTTTTTCACTATGTTTAATATTACCGATTTTTTTCTATTCACTCTAACAATCTCATTCTGTTCCTTAAACCCATCGATTACATTAGCAATATCTTTTACTCTTACTCTTTTACGCTCGAAACTCGAACGAATAATAACATCATTTACATCCATCGGATTTTCAAATTCACCTATGGTAACAATTGTTTGTTCTTTCTTAATAGACTGAAGAGTTCCTCCGGTAGATCTTACATTTCTAGAATTGATACTTCTAACAATATTATTTAAAGAAACATAGTAATTTTGCATTTTTTGGGGGGAAACGTTTACGAGTATTTCTCTTTCCCTGTATCCGCTTTTTCTTATTTCAGCTACCCCATCAACTTTTAATAAGTTATCCTCTATTTTGTCGGCAAAACTATACAGTTTTTTTTCACTAAAATTTGAATTCTCCTTTGGAGTAATACTTATGCTAAATACCGTCATTTCCTTCGGATTTACATCAAAAATAGTTAAATTTTCCACTCCTTCGGGAAAATCCTCGATATTATTTTCAGAAATATTTCTGTAAATTTCATCTTTTACACTTTTAACATCTTCTAGTTCATCATCAAGAGTTACATAAATTGTAGCACTGTTTTCAATAGAAAAGGAGATATACTCTTCTATACCCGAAATTTGATCCAGCTCCTTCTCTATTGGAACAACGGCATTAATTTCTACATCTGATGGACTTGCCCCTGGAT